>JBBKXB010000079.1:0-7620 GCA_037969255.1 Bdellovibrionales bacterium
GGCAATGTTGATCCACTTCGTGATATCGAAACCATTGAAACCGAATTGATGCTTGCTGATTTAGAATCCACGGAAAAACAAATCCCGAACTTAGAGAAAAAAGCCAAAGGCGGGGATGATGAAAGCAAAATCAAATTAAGTTTGATCAAACGCATTAACGAAGCACTTGCCGATGGCAAACCCGCGCGAACAATCGTGCCAGATGATGATGAGTTAAAAGCCTATAATCAATTGCAATTACTAACGGCCAAGAAAATTTTGTTCGTGTGTAACGTGAATGAAGATGAAGCGGATAAAGGTAATGCGCATGCGCAAAAAGTGGCAGACTATGCTAAAGCTCATAATGCACAAGCTGTGGTGATTTCGGCGGCGATTGAATCGGACATTGCACAAATGGACGACAAAGCTGAACGCCTCGAGTTTTTGGAAACGATGGGATTATCCGAATCTGGTTTGGATAGGATTATTAAGGCGGGGTATGAATTGCTTGACCTTCAAACCTATTTCACCGTCGGGCCAAAAGAGGCGCGTGCATGGACGATCCACAAAGGGTTTAGAGCGCCGCAAGCCGCAGGCGTTATTCACTCTGACTTTGAAAAAGGATTCATCCGCGCAGAAACGATTGCTTATGATGATTTTGTCAGCTTGGGCGGTGAAGCGCCTGCCAAAGAAGCGGGTAAAATGCGTTCAGAGGGCAAAGAGTATATCGTCAAAGATGGCGACGTGGTGCATTTTAGATTTAATAATTAATGCTCGTACACCATATTGCTATAGATTTGGCGCGCTTTTTTGAATGTGTCTCCCACAGGAATTTTATGCGTGTCGATTAAACCCACCGCTTGAATTTCGGCGGCTGTGCCCGTGAGCATTATTTCATCGGCAGTGATCAATTCATCATAATCCCAAAATTTTTCGCTTACGCTGATGCCCATGTTTTGTAATATATCAATCATCGTCAAACGCGTGATGCCATTCAAAGAACATTCAAGAGGCGGGGTGTAGGCTTTGTTATCCTTGATCATAAATATATTCGCGCCCGAACTTTCGGCCACGCGGTTTTTATAATCAAGCATAAGCGCATCATCAAACCCTGCGTCATGCGCCTCGTGTTTCGCGAGTGTACCGATCATGTAACCGCCCGATGCTTTGGCTTGTATGGGCGCAGTATTGGGAGCAGGGCGGCGCCACTTTGATGTTTTAAGCGTTAGACCAGACGCTATTTTCTCGGGACTAAAATAGCTTGGCCATTCCCATGCGGCAATCATCACGTGGGTTTTATTGTTACGGGCATATATCCCCATAGACTCATCACCGCGCCATGCCAATGGGCGCATATAACAATTTGTTAAATTATTGGCCTCTAGTACCTCTTGGCGTGCCTTTAAAAGCGTTTCTTTATCAAATGGCATATCCATGTCCATGATGTGCGCCGAACGAAACAGGCGATCATTATGTGCCTCAACTTTGAATATTTTACCGTTATAGGCACGCTCTCCTTCAAACACAGAAGAACCGTAATGCATAGCATGCGTGAGGATATGAACCTGAGCATCTTTGGAATCGATGATCTCGCCATCAAACCAAATTTTACCAACTTTGAGCGCGAAATCTGAAACTGTCATAGATATATGATCGCCTGATTTATTAAAGATGACAATCACTTTGATACGCCCTATAAATAAGAGGTATGATTAAACGATATTTACCGCGGGGATTATGGGCACGCACGTTGCTGATATTGATCTTGCCCGTATTTATTCTCCAAGGCTTGGGCGTTTATCTCTTTTACGAACGCCATTGGGATAAATTAGCAGACAGGCTTGCCAATTCAACGGCGGGCGATATTGCTATGATAACTGAGTGGCACGAGCAAACCCCCGCATTTTTAGACGCTGGACAGCGCGTTCGATTGAAACGTTATACGGGGTTGGACGTGTCTACATCAAATCCCGATATCACGCGCAACAGAAAAACTGTGTCATACGGGCGACTAACGGATGCGCTCAATCAAAATTTAGACGGGCGCGCGTATTCACTCACAAAATCTTTTAATAATAATATAGCGGTAAAAATACAAACCGCGCGCGGGCCATTGGTGTTTGATATCCCGCACAAGCGTCTTTATTCCTCAACCACCTATATATTTGTGTTGTGGTTGGTGTTTCTCACAATCATTTTATTGGTGTTATCGGCGTTTTTATTGCGCCGTCAGATGAAGCCGATCATGCGCCTTGCCAAGGCTAGTCTCAAAGAAAATGTGGATTTGAATTTATTAAAACTTGAGGGTGCTAAAGAAGTGCGCCAAGCCACGGCGGCATTTTTGGATATGCAAGAACGTATCAAACGCGATAGCGCGCAAAAAAATGAAATGCTCACAAATGTGCGTAAAGATTTACAACAGCCCATAGATCGCATGAAAATGACGATTGATAAGATGATGACCGCGCACCCCGATACGCCCTCTATGATGGCGGATTTACGCCTTATGGAGCGTATGATTGATGGGTATTTGTCCTATGCCCATGACAATCAAGATGAACCTTTGCAGATTAAAAATCTTCGCGAAATTATTCATGAGTCGAAAAGCCTATCTGGCGCCAATAAAATCACCATTCAACAAAGCAACACGAGAAATGTCATTATAAGTGTGCGCTCACTCGCTTTCAAACGTGCGTTGGCCAATATCATGCGCAACGCGCAAAACAGAGACGCTACGCTTTTGGTTGTGGATGTTCGTACCATTCAAACAGATGATGGGTCTATGCACCTCATTGCGCTTGAGGATAACGGACAACCATTATCAGACAAAGACATGGCGTTGGTTCTTAACCCCATAAGCGCCAAACTTAACAAGAAGCATAAAGGTGATTTTGGCCTTACGGTGGCGATTGATATCATTGAGAGTCACAGTGGCATCATGAATTTGACCCAAGGTGTCAAAGGGCTTAGAGTGAGTATAATGCTTCCAGCTTAAACTCAAAACTTAAGGGGTAACGAAAATGCTTAATAAGATTGCTGAAAAATTTGAATTCGAAAAACTAGGAACAAGTTGGTCAACGGAAATCATTGCGGGCATTAGCCTTTTCCTTAGTTTGTCTTATATATTTATTCTTAATCCAGCGATATTAAGTGGAACGGGCATTCCTGTGGGCGCTGTTTTCTTTGCAACCGTTATCGCCTCTGGAATTGCGACATTATGTATGGGTTTGTTCGCAAAGTTACCTTTTGCTCTTGCGCCAGGTCTTGAATCTAACGGTTTTTTTGCTTTTGTAGTGGTGGCAACGCTTGGTTTTACGTGGCAAGAGGGGCTCGGCTTGGTGTTTTGGTCAGGTGTATTATGCGTACTATTCACAATTTTCCCCGTAAGACAAAACATTATTGACGCTATTCCTGAAGGCTTGAAAACGGCTATTGCAACCACGGTCGGTGTTTTTGTGGCTGTCATTGGGCTAGTGATATCCGATGTGATTATCTTTACAGACGGGCTTCCTGCGGGTTTCGGTGATCTTTCAAGTGGTAAACCGATTGTATTGATATGTGGATTTATTATTGCTTTATTGCTGTGTACAAAGTTTTCCAAATTTCCCGCGGGTATGTTGGTCGCCATTGTCGTATCAGCTTTCTTGGCATCGTTTTTAGGTATTAAGGCGGATATTGCACCAGCTGAATCAAAAGACTTTTTGGCGGCTTTGGGTGAGTTAGATATTTTTGCCGTTCTATCAGATCCACGTGCTTGGTCTGTGCTCCTTGTGTTTTTCATTATTGATTTTTACGGGAGTATCGGCAAATTTATTGGTCTTACGAGGCAAACCAATCTGCAAACCAACGGCAGTGTTAAGAACATGAAAAACGCGCTTAACGTTGATGGTGGTGGAACAATTTTAGGAAGCCTGTTGGGAACATCAACGGTTATCACTTATGTTGAAAGCGCAGTTGCTATTGGACAAGGTGGACGCACAGGTATCGTTGCCGTCGTATGCGGATTGTTAATGTTATTAAGTTTGGTATTTTCACCGCTTGTATCAATAGTTCCGACTGTTGCCGTAAGCGGTATACTTTTATATGTGGGTTGGATGTTGCTTCCACGAGAAGAAATCCGCGCATTAATCAAAAGTAAAAATGTTGTTAGTTTGTCACGATTTGATTTGGTTATTATTTTACTGATGGGCGCTATTGCAGCGCTAACGTTCAGTTTAGACAAATCATTATTATTGGGTTTTGTTGCTTACACTCTAAAAGAAGTGATTGGTGAAAAGAGAATGCCCAATATGTACCTTGCTGGCTCAGCGCTAGGTTTAGTTATAGCGATGACATTGCAATATATTGAGCTTGTTTAACTCTTAAGCGTCTTTATCCAATAAATCTTTGAGGTCTTTTAGATTCGCTTTGATGCGTTTGGACATGATGTTGGACATGTTTTGTGAGAGTTCATGTTGTTTATCGGCCAAGGCACGGTATTGCTTATGAGCGCGGTTATACGTTTCTTGTAAACTTTCAGCCGCGTCCGCTATCTTTTCTTCAGGGGAACCTTCATCCATAAAGCCAGAGAGTAAATTGGCTTGTTCGCTCACGAGCTCTTGCGTAATTTTTTGAGTGTTAGCAAGCATATCTTGCCAGCTTTCAAGACTGATCTCTTGGATCGTAGCGAGCATTTGCGCATTTTTACGATTGGTATCAATGAGCGCCGCCCAATCAATCGCCTTCATGCCAGAATTTTGCGTAAAGAATTTTTGCATATCATCGGCACCAAAAGCGCCCATATTCATATTGTTCATAAAGTTTTTGGCATCCATGATTATTGTCTCATTTCTTATGGTTTAGATGATTATTCAGTATAAAAACATATAAACCAAAAGATTAAGTGAACCAAATGAATAATTGGTGCGTAGGAATGTATGTACGAAATAAAAAATAATATAACCTTTTTCGATTTTCGTTCGTATGAGTATGTGAACAAGAGGAGTTACAATCATGGCCTATCTCGCACACGCCGATAAAGCAGTTTCCGAAAAATCCTATATGCGTAAATCAATGTCTCGGGCATTGCTAGAACGCGACGAAGAAATGGATTTGGCAAGAGCATGGCGTGACAACCAAGATGAGAAAGCGCTCGCTAAGCTGATTAACGCTTATGCGCGCCTTGTGATCGCTATGGCCTCTAAATTCCGTCATTACGGGTTGTCCCAAGCTGATTTGGTACAAGAGGGTAATGTGGGGCTTATGCTTGCCGCACGCCGTTTTGATCCAGAGCGCAACATTAGGTTTTCAACCTATGGAACATGGTGGGTTAAGGCACAAATGCAAGATTACGTGCTTCGTAATTGGTCGATTGTGCGCACGGGTACTACATCCGCTCAAAAATCGCTTTTCTTTAATTTGCGCCGTATGCGTGCTCAAATTGAAAGAGAAAAAGGCGAGACGGTGATCACCGATAATGATCGTAAATCTATCGCGAAATCTATGGGCGTAAAGCTCAAGGACGTTAACGGTATGGAGCAACGCCTTATGGGCGGTGACTCATCTTTAAATATCAAAATTGGCGAGTCCGAGGATGATGAATGGCAATCATTGCTGGCTGACGAGCGTCCTAACCCAGAGGACGTTGTCACAGGTATGAAGGATGCGATCACGCGTTCACAATGGCTTAATGATGCTTTGGAAGAGCTTAACACGCGCGAGCAAAAAATCATTCGTGATCGTCATTTAGGACAAGAAGTCGTGACGCTTGAGGCGCTTGGTAAAGCGCTTGGTGTGTCTAAAGAACGTGTTCGTCAATTGGAAGCGCGCGCTATGACGAAATTAAAATCGTCTATGGTGAAACAAATTGAAAATCCAAGAGATGCATTGTTCGCTTAAATAGCATACGTAATCGTTAAGTTATTCTAGCCCCAACACACCGCCACCAGAGCGGAACGGACGATTGCGAATTTCTTCAATACGCTTGCGTTCAATCTCTGCCTTTTCTTTTTCAAGCTGTTCGGCGCGTAATTTGGCGCGGGCTTCGGTGCGTTGTTGAACCTTTTTAACTTCTTGCTCAGTGGGTTTTTCTCGCAATAAAATAATCGAAATACGGCGATTGATAGGTGCCAGTGGATTGGCAGTGTCAATAGGATCTGTTGCGGCTTTGCCTAAGACATTGGCCAGACGAACTGGAGGAACACCGCCATCTAGTAATGCACGGCGAGAAGCATTGGCGCGATCTGCCGACAATTCCCAGTTATCATATCTGTTGCCCGCAGGGTAGGGCGCCGCGTCTGTGTGTCCGCGTACCGATATAGGATTGCTCAATTTGGTGATAGTTTGTCCAACCAGTTTCATGAGGTCACGCGTTTTTGTAAACATTTGCGCTGACCCACTTGGGAACATAGCGTTGTTATCTTGATCAACGATTTGAATACGCAAACCTTCTTCGGTCATATCTATAATGAGGTTATTCGTAAGTGCCTTAAGGTCTTCATTGGATTCAACCGCCTGACGGATTTGGTTTTCAACGGCTTTGAAGCGTTCTTCCTCAGCCGCTTTGATAACTTCACGCGCTTGTTCTTCGGATGTTTCTTCATCAGTTGCGCCATCGTTAGGCTTTTGAATAACGCTTTTCTCGTTGTCGCCGCCCTGTTTGGTGGTGTCGGGAATATCAGGTTGCGAGATAGGTTGCACGGTGGAGGTTTGCGCACCATCGGGGGATACAGTTGTTCCGCCCATAACACCGCCCGCACCGCTATCCGTGCTTGATACTTTAGGAAAAGTGGGGTCAAAGAAGTTCGAAATGGCGAATTTTTCTTCGGCTGTCGTCACGTTCAAAAGCCACATCAGTAAAAAGAACGCCATCATCGCCGTCACAAAATCAGCATACGCCACTTTCCATGCACCACCGTGATGACCACCGCCCTTTTTAATAATCTTTTTAACGATTATCGGTTGGGCTTTTTCGTCTTCGGTTTGATTAGACACGTGCTATTTCGCAAAAGACGGTAGAGCGTTGACCGTCTCTTCAACTTCTAGGAAGCTTGGTTGAACTTCGTGATGCAATGTTTTGCGTGCAAATTCCACGGCCACCTGAGGCGCTGCGCCATTAAGGAAAGCCAGTATTGCAGTCTTCATGACTTTGTAAAATTTCAATTCGCTTTGTGCGCGTGAATCAATCGCTGTGGCAGAAGGCCCAACAAAACCATAGGCAAGCCACACACCAAGGAAAGTTCCCACCAACGCACCACCAATGAGCGCACCAAGCACTTCGGGTGGCTCGGTGATAGAGGCCATAGTTTTAATCACACCTAGCACGGCGGCTACAATACCAAGGGCAGGGATACCATCAGCCATTAATTGCACAGCATGACCAGGGTGCATTTTTTCTTCTTCCATGGTCTCAAGCTCTGCATCCATGAGCGCTTCAAGCTCGTGCGGGTTTTCATTACCAAGTGAAATGATCCGTAAATAATCACACAAAAATGTTACGGCATGATGGTTAGCGGCAAATTTTGGGAAGTTATTAAACAATTCTGAATCATGAGGCTCTTCGATATGTGATTCGAGCGCAAGCCAACCTTTGGTACGAGCGAGCTTGAAAATGGAATACATCACAGAGATCATTTCAAGATAATCTTCTTTGGGATGCGCTTC
>JBBKXB010000080.1:0-16278 GCA_037969255.1 Bdellovibrionales bacterium
GCCTCATAGCGTATGGTTACATTGTTCGCACAGGTCAAGGACGCGCCACAAAATATGAACTACCGTATGAATCATCAGGGGATCAATAATATATTGACATAGTGTAAAAACTGGTGGTATCAATTGTACCCAATGAGCGATATTATAAACATAGATATGGATGACGATTATAAAAGTGATGAAATGAACATCACTTTTGATGATATTAATCAAACCTATGATTTTTACGGTGGTGTCGTCCATGTTGACGAAAGAGGTCGTGTTTTCAAAGACGGAAAACAGGTAAATCATTTAACACCTACAGAGCGAATGGTGCTGGCTTTACTGGCTAAAAACCCCCATCAAGCCGTCAGTGCCGATACTATTCTTGATTTATGGACATACCATTTGTCTACCCCTGAATCCGTGCATTACCGAGGCGCAATCGAAGCACCACTCGAAAAAAGCGCATCAAAATATATTTACATTCTTGGAGATAAACTCGGGAAAAGCTCCATCACAAGACTTCGTGCTCAAGGGTTTATGCTCAACAGTGATCAGACGCGTGCAACACCATCAAATAATACATGGTATCGCATCACGCGCGGTGATGATGTGTGGCATTATAACAGCAATAGACGGTTATTAATTGGCGCAGTTGGTTATATTTATTTACCAAAACAGCCTATGGCCATCTTGCACAATGCTTTCAATATTGATCATCAAACCAATAATATGGCACTCGGCACACTACAAGTTCAGATCGTCAATATTAATAAGAGTTTCTACGTGTGTGCACGAGATACAACAGATCCCACGCAAAAATTCAAACCCTTGATCCGTTCACGAGATGGAAGCGCTTATAAAACTGATGGTATGCAATTATCGCGGCCAGACAGCGCGCCAATTTATGACCTCTCAACGTTAATAAAATTTACCGCGGCGAGTCTTCAGGAAAATATCAAAACTCCTTCACTACAGAGCAGAAAAATGAGTGCCATCACCAAGGCTTTTAAAAATGCAGTTGCTTTGCCAGACAATTATTACCCCCAGAAACAGCCCCAAGACACAGGGTATCAAATTACGTACGGAGATGTGGTTATGCAGCTTTTTGAATCGCGTGATCATCGTGCAAAATTGAGCGCCTATGCGCTTGCTTTATTATGTGCGGCGCATGAGGCTTCGAAAAATAATGATAAACTCTATTATATTCCTGCAAACTCTATGGCGAGGCACACAGGATATAGTTCTGATCTAGCAAGCCTGAGCACCGCAACCAACAATCGACTCAAGCAAGCATGGCAAGAAGCGAGACAACCAGAAAGTAAACGTCCATATATCGGCGTTTCTACAACTCACAAAGGTGTGATACTTCTTAAGGTCTAAGACTAACCCAAAACATCCTTAACTTTGGCAGCGAGTTGTTGGAGGGAAAAAGGTTTTGGTAGAAAATGCACATCCTCGCCCAGTTCTTTTTTGAATTTTTCTTCGGTATAGCCAGACACAAAAATGATTTTCAAGTCAGGATGCAGTTTGCGGACATGTTTGGCCAAAGTGGGGCCGTCAATTTCGGGCATAATGACATCCGTGATCAATAAATCGGGCGCATCATTACCCGCATCAAACCAATCTTTTGCATCCATACCATCGGGGAAATCTGTGACTTGATAGCCTTTGTTAGCCAGCGCACGTTTGGAAAATGAGCGCACGGCATCCTCGTCTTCAACAAGCACAATATGCGCCGTGCCCGTAAGATCAGCGACTGGTTTTTTAGCGCTTTGTTTAATATCGCTCTTGGTTTCCTCGTCATTGCGCGGGAAATAAAGCGTGAATGTTGTGCCTTTGTCTATCGTACTATCCACATGCACATACCCGCCCGTTTGGCGCACGATCCCATAAACCGTAGCGAGACCAAGACCTGTACCCGCGCCCACCGCCTTTGTGGTAAAAAACGGGTCAAAAATACGCGCCAAATTGTCTTTGCTAATGCCAGAGCCTGTGTCTTCCACGGCAATGGTCACCCAATCACCTGGGGGTTGTGTGTCACCGCTCACGAGCGTTTTTTCACTGGTGGTTTCAGTGCCAACATGAACCGTTAAATCACCCTTGCCATCCATCGCATCACGCGCGTTCACCACCAAATTAATCATCACTTGTTCAAGTTGCCCTTGGTCAGCGCGGATATAACCCATGTCATCGGTGTGCTTGAGTTTTAAATCAATGTTAGGACCAATCAAACGGCGCAAAAGATGCGACAATTCCGTCAAAATTTCACTGGGATCAAGCCGTTTTGGTTGCAACGTTTGTTGACGCGAGAACGCCAATAATTGACGCACAAGATTGGCCGCACGATTGGCATTTTGTTTGATTTGCATCACATCGGAAAACGAAGCATCAGAGGGTTTATGACGCAGTAATAATAAGTCGCAATAACCGATCATAGCCGTCAAAAGATTATTAAAGTCATGGGCCACACCACCCGCGAGCTGTCCCACCGCTTGCATTTTTTGGCTTTGTGAGAATTGTTTTTCAATTGATTTTTGTTTTGATACATCAATAAAATGGAGCACGGCTTGGTTTTTATCCTTGATCATGCGCGCATACATTTGCACAGGCATGGTGCCTTCATAAGTTTTAAGCGTTAAATCAAAAGGTTTGTCTTCAAAAAATTGTTTTTCAAACGCATCATAAAATAATTTAAGAGAGTGCGCGCTATCCACATCATCCACAACGATGTCTTTGAGAATGGATCCATCCACGATAGAACGTGTCGGATCAATGAGATTATCAAGCTGAGCATTCACTTCGAGCATACTGCTGTCTTTATCAACCAACGCAATCCCAAGTGGCGCTTCATCAAAAAACGTTTGAAAGCGGTTATAGCTTTTGGTGTTCGCCATGTCTTCGGATTGATCGCTATCGGCAATAATCATTTGCGTGAGATTGCGTCCTTCATTTTCACTGACCAGCTGAGAGATGATCGAGACATCCATAAATTTATCTTTTGAGAGATGCAATTGTGCAGGAGATGGGATATCTATCACACCGTTTTGAATGGCCACATTTTCAAATAAATCCGTGACGTTTAAATCATCCATTTTATCCGCCCGCTTTTTAAGCCAAAGACGAAGCGTCGCGTTCGCGTAAACAATTGATCCATTGCTATCAACCGTTAAAAAACCAAGTGGAGCTTGATCAGCAAAATCCATCAGACGTGCTCGTTCAGCGCGGAGCACAACATCAAGTGATTGTTTGGCCGTAATGTCATCCACGCGCCAATGGAGCATGCCCGCTATTTCGCGCACAGGTGTGACGCTCACTTGAAACCAATGCTTTTGATCTTTCGTTGTGATCTCAATAATGTCTTCAGCGTGATGCCCGTTTTCACCGCTTTCACGTATTGCGATAAAGGTTTCGCTGTCTTGAAACCACGCTTGCAAATCGTTAAGCGTTTTTATTTTTGAGCCATGCGTATAATCAATTAAGCGATCATTGATGGTTAAAATACGCCCCGTCATATTGGTGATGGCACGCCCACAATGGCTTTGCATGAAGATGTCATCCAGCGCTTGCGAAGTCGCCCGTGAAACAGGACAAAAACTTTGGCGCAGCATTTTTAAAAAAGAAGACATGATTTGACTCTAGACTATCACCAAGCCATTACATCTTAAAGCTACTTTTCAGTTTTCCTTTAACTTTCAATACATAAGATATTGCTTCGGCAACCGCTTTAAAGAGCTCTTCAGGGATTTGTTGATCAATATCCACCGTCGCAAAGAGCGAGCGCGCCAGCGGTGGGTTCTCATATAACGGTACTTCATGTTCATTGGCGATATCACGAATACGTTCGGCGACTTTGTCGGTGCCTTTGGCAACCACCATCGGCGCGTCCATTTTGGTGGTGTCATATTTGAGTGCCACAGCAAAATGTGTCGGGTTGGTGATCACCACATCGGCCTCTGGCACCGCTTGGATCATACGTTGGCGGGCACGCTCACTGCGCAATTGGCGAAGGCGCGCTTTGATATGCGGATCACCCTCGGCTTGTTTATACTCATCTTTAATTTCTTGGCGTGTCATTTTCATACGCTTGTGAAAATCCATCCGCACATACATCACATCTATAATAGCGATCAAAAACAGCGCCACTAAAATTCCCGTCAATAACCGCACAGCGATCTCTTGAACGTCTTGCATAGCGCTGATCACAGGTTGCCCTACATGAGTGTCAATGGTGGGTAAAACAGGCATCAAAATAACCACGGACACAACGCCCACAACGATAATTTTCATCAATCCTTTTAAAAATTCCATGAATGATTTCATAGAGAACATACGCTTGAGGCCTTTGATTAAATCAATTTTATCAAGTTTAGGTTTGATCGATTCAAAAGATACCACGAACCCAATTTGTGACAGCGTACCGAATAAGGCCGCCGCCATAAAAAATATGAGTGGTAAGGCGATCAGTTTGATCATTTCCACTGTGGCGTCATTCATAACGCCACTAACGTCGCGCAAATCATTGAGTACAATTGTTCCACTATTGGCGAGGATACCACCAAAATAGAGCGCGATACCTTCCATCATAGATGGCCCTATGAGCAATAACACCAATGTACCCGTCAAAATCATAAGCCATGTGTTAAATTCACGCGAAAGCGGGACTTGTCCTTGCTCACGCGCTTCTTTTAGTTTTTTAGCTGTGGGTTCTTCGGTTTTTTGGGAGTCATCGGTCTCACCGCCACCACCGCCGCCTTTATCGGACATTGAACTTCCCTTATGATTTTATATTATAAAGATTATATCTTATCATATGTCACTGAATTTATAATGCTAATTCTTGATAAGGCTTCTTTACTATTCTTATCATCAATTTTATCTAAAATTTTTAGAGATTTCCATAAACACCAACCTTGGGCGCGCCACCACGTTTTTTGATCCATGTTAACGCAATATCTGAATATTTCACGATTTTGTTCATTAAAATAAGTCCACGCTAGAGTAAGATCACATGAGGGATCCCCGATACTGGCACCACCAAAATCAATAACTGCTTTAAGCTTATTCTTATCTACCAAAATATTAGTTTCGGCAAAATCCCCGTGCACCCAAACATCTTCTTTATGCCACTCAGAAGATACCGCGCGTTCCCAAATTTCTCGGATTTTTAAGTTATTTAAAATTTCACCTAGATTTTCAAGAGCATCTTCCACTTCATCATTATAGACAATAGGAGAAGACCCTCTGAAAAAATTGTGCTCTCCCGAATTAGGGGCATTCTTTGTGGGTATACTTTGCAACTCTTTAAGAAATCTGGCGCAATCATTAGCAAATTCTGGATGATGGTTATAATCTAAATGATCAGAAGTTACTCCCTCTATCCAATTATATATTGACCAATTCCACGGATAAGCTTTTGAAGGTACACCCATGACTATTGGTTCGGGAATTTGTACTGATATATTTTCGTTTATAATAGGTAACCAACTTTGTTCGATGGCAACTTTTGATGCATATCTTTCAGCGCTAGGCAGTCGAACCAACATTTTATCCCCCAAATGAAAGGTTCTATTATCCCAACCCCCTTTTTCAACAGGTTTGATTTCTAAATCAGCCCACTGCGGGAACTGTTCCTTGATAAGATCATGGACAGTATTAGTTTCAATATTTATTCTATCACTATCGGACATTGATCCCTCCAAACATGGCAGAGATTACATCCATGAAATATTGCCCCCACACTGTCATGATTACGTGCAATGAGGTTATCATAATAAACAACGCAATACTCACTTGAATGGGAATTAAGAAGATAAAAATTTGTAATTGAGGCATCAAACGCCCCAAAATACCCATCGCGGCGTAAAGCATTAATACGATCACCATTAAGGGCATTGTCAATTGTATGGCGATGATAAATGCGCTTGCAAAATAGCCAGCCATAGCACGGGCAAAATCTTCGGCTGGGAAATACCAATCGGCAGCGGGCAACATTTCATATGATTTAATGATGCCAGCCAGCATAATTTGATGGAGCCCAAGTGCAAAGAAAAGCACCATCCCCGTCATGGATAAAAATGCACCCATGATAGAGCCTTGGGTGGCGAGTTGAGGGTTAAAGACTTGCGCATTTGCCATCGCTGATTGGAATGAAATCATCATCCCTGCGACATCTAAAATAATCATCATAATGCGCGCAATAAGCCCAAAAAATAACCCTATTAAAATCTCTTTGCCCAAGATCATTATCATCGCCACACTGCTTTCAGGTTGCGCGGGAAGATACTCAAGGACAAGCGGGGTTACGATTAAACTGAAGGACAGCGCAAACATCAAACGAATTTGAACGGGCATGAAATTATCCCCCGTTCCTGGCATAATCATGATGGTCGCGCCCACACGGGCAAAGGTCATCAAAAAGACCCACACACCACCAACAAGGATATCATCAAGAAACATGTTACATCATCGCCCCAGAATCTTTACCCAAGTGAGCCACCCGTGATGATCAAGTCGGTTAAGCGCACCATGAAGTTTTTTAAGAGCAAATACATGCCTGGCATCAATAGAAATGATGCGCCCAAAATCGCGACAATTTTTGGCACAAAACTCAAGGTCATTTCTTGGATCTGTGTGAGCGCTTGGAACAACCCAATAATCACACCAACAACCAAAGCCACCAACATAACGGGCAAAGAGATTTGCAGGGCAATCCAGAGGCTTTCACGTGCCAAATCAATCAGTTCTTGCTCACTCATGTTTTAATCAGCTTTCATCGGTTTAAACATTATAAAAAATAAGGCGTATTATGTCGCGCGCTTCTGGTTCAATCATACAAACTATCGTATAAAAGATAAAGCTTTTGATGATTTTTATAAGCGCTTAATGTGTAATTGGTTGAATAAATGATCAAACTGCGCGAAAATCATAAGCGATATATAAACAAAAAATAAACGAAAGGCGCACGTTAATGGGGCAATATCTTCCACCACAAAACTTAAATCGCCGCCATAAAATCATCAGTGAAGATAACCCACATGCCATGCGTTTTGCGATGTTGGGTGTGTTTATGATTTTGTTAGCGTTTTTTGTGGCACTTGTGGCATGGTCACAACCCAATGATATTAAAACGCTCGATATTTTACAAAGCATCAAATCAACGTTTCAACCATTAAGTGGTGATGAGGTTAAATTGTCCGCGCCCAGTGACATCCCCGATTGGCTATCAAAGGATGGATCGGATGAAACAGGCGTTTTAAAAGATTTACGCGATATTTATCCCAATGCTTTTGCGCGTTCCAACGATTCATGGGGGCGCATTTCTTTAACGTTCGAGCGCGATCAATTTCAAAATTTATTGCTCGCGCGCCCTGATTTAACGCGTGACATATTCAAAGGCATGCGCAATGAACGCAATAACCGTCTCGCCGCTGATGATTACATGCTTGAGGTCACGTTAAAGACAAAGAGTTTAAGCCCGCAAATCAGAGCACAAGCGCTTGAAAACATTGTGTCCCAGCTCAAAGAATTTGGTGTGCATCCTTCGCGTATACTTGCAGGGTTTCAATATGGGGACGATTTGGTTGATATAAAATTCACCCCCTCAAACCGTTTGGAGGGTGTGTTATGAGCCACTACATTCCGCCTGTTAATACCAAAATCTTAAAAAAGAAACATATTGATCTTTTTCCCAAACGTCGATCATCGGATCGGCGCAGACCATTTTCATCGACATATTTAACCACGTTTACCGACTTGATAGCTTTGCTTTTGGTGTTTTTTATCATGATGTATGCCACGCGCGAACCAGCGCCTCTTAATTTTCTTGTGATTGACCCACCCGCCATTGCCGCGCCCGTCAAACCAACACCACCAAACATAAGTGTCCAACCCAGTTTAAGCGAAACGCCAGCAGGACTTGAACTGAATTATCTGGCCGCACTTTTAAATCAAGCCGCCACCCGTGAAACGGCTTTGCAAAAAGCGCAGATCACAACTTACCCTTACGCGTTGCATGTTGACTTGCCCGTTTCTGCGCTTGATACCGCCAACGCTGTATTGGACCGCGTGTCTGGCAGCAATCGCTCTGTGATTATAACCGCCCCACAAGTTTTTCTTGATGCGTTATGGGGGGGATTTGCACAAACTGACAGCGATATTTTATTCATTCCAACTCGTGATAATATCGTTCATATTCTTATTCATTAATATGATGGACGATAGCCCAAAGGCTTGGCATACTGGTAAACAGTATGCTTCGTAACCGTAAATTCATTATAGGTGCTTTATGCACCGCCAGTTTTATTTTCATCACTGGCGAGAGCTTGGCGCAATTTGCCGCGCCCAAAAATGGTGGACGTTTAAAAACGGAAAGCGGATTTTTCACAGATCAAATTATCACAATCCCTGTACGTGCGGCTGGCCATGAAGATTATTCAAGGATGGTATTTGATTGGCCCTACGAAGTGGGATACGAAATTGAGCAAGTGCGCGATGGCGTTCTGGACATCAAATTCCAAAGACGCGCATTGGTCGACACAACAGAAGTGCGCGATGCTCCCGAAACTAATTTTGGTAAAATTGATGTTATTTCTGGGCTTGGGCAACATTTAAAAGTGCGCGTTGTGATCCCCGAAAAAGCAAATTATAAAACCTATCGTTTGGGGTATAAAGTCGTCATTGATGTGAGTGATGTACCTGGTCAAAAAAGAGGCGAAGGCTTGCCGCGCAATATTGAACCACCCAAACAAATCGCCACGGACGCTGAAGAAGAATCGTTTGAGCCATCGGGTACGGAAGGCGTTAGCGAAGATGTCGTCGTCAATGAATTGTTCGATCCCATTGTTATTGATTGGACATCCACAAATAATTTTGCGGTGACAGCGTTCAAACATTATGATGCAATTTATCTTGTGACGGACGTTGATAATGTTAAATTTGCACCCTCTATTCGGGCAGGCGCTGAGCAGGCATTGCTTGAACCATTGCCTGCAAAAGGGGGTCAAATTTATCGTCTTATTTTAGGAAAAGATATACCCTCAAGTGCCAAAATATTGGTTGAGGGTGGTAATCTTGCATGGCGTATTTCTGTGATTAATAATCAAGATTTGGATGAAAAACGTGGCGATCAAATCCGCAATAAAATTTCCTTGGCGGAGCGCAATGATAAAAAAGAAATTGATGTTGATCTGCCTTATTTAAAAGAACAATTTGAATTTTATGATGCGCGCAGTGATGAAAATTATACGGTCATTTTAGCGTCTGATTATCGCTGCTATAATCCAAATTATTTTATGACGCCTCATATTGAAATGCTAGAAAGCGGTGTTGGGGTTGCTTTCATCAAGCGTAATGACACCATAAAAATTGATCTTGAGAGCGATCATTTGGTCATCAATGCTGCACAAGATTTATTCTTTAAAGCGGGCAAGCAAACGCAAAATTCATCCGTGGTTGCCACGCCAGACCCGATTAAAACGGCACGCATCAACAGTAATGATAAGCCAGCGCTGAATGGTAAACGCATTTTCTATTTTGATCGTTGGCTCATTGGGTTACCTGATAATTATACTGAGGCGCGTCAACAGCTTGAAAATAACTTGACTCAAGCCTTGCCAAAAGACAAACCCGAAGCCTTGCTCACTTTGGCAAAGTTTTTGCTCGCGCATCAATTTGCACCGGAAGCGTCAGGGTATCTTGATCTTGCCAGCATCCAAGTGCCCGCTCTTGAAACTGATCCAGAGTTTCGTGCGTTGCGCGGGGCAACGTTTACACTCATGGAAAATCCTTATGATGCGCTCCAATATCTCGAGGCAAAAAGCCTTGATAATATCAGCGAGATAGATATGTGGCGTGCAATTGCCAACGCGCTCGCTTTTGAGTGGGATAAGGCCATAGAATTATTGCCAGACAAAACACCGCATTTATATTATTACACCGCCGATATTCGTGCCAAATTATCCGAAGTTATTGCAGAAATTCATCTTCGTAATCAAAACCCTGAAGCCGCACTTGAAATTTTAGAGCTTATGGATCGCGATAAAGAAAACCTATCACCCCATAACAAAGCAGCAATTTTATATCTGCGCGGTGAAGCGCGACGTTTACAAGGTGAGACAGTTGGCGCGATTGAATTGTGGGATGAGGTCGCACAAAGCAATGATCAATTATACCGCGTCAAAGCCATTTTAGCGCGTACGGTTTTACAATTGAAACAACGTGCGATTAAACCAACAGAGGCTATTGAAGAACTTGAAAAATTACGTTTTGCATGGCGCGGTGATGGCATTGAAACTCAAATCGCACGTGTGCTCGGGCGTTTATACCTCACCGAAGGGCAATGGGAAGAAGCGTTTGAGTTGATGCGCAATGCCGCCGGATTTGCGCAAGGCTCGCAAGAAGGCCGCGAAATGACAGCCGCTATGACACAAGCGTTTTCACAATTATTCACCAACCCGCCTACAAGTTTAAACGCCCTTGATGCCGTGTCCTTATATGACCGTTTTTCTGAACTCGTTCCCGCGGGTGATGAAGGGCGATCTGTGTTACGCGGCCTAACAAAATTCTTGCTTGAAATTGATTTGCTTGGACGTGCGGCAGACGTATACGAAAAATTATTAGGCATGGATGGCAGTGATGTGGAAAAACTCAATGATGGCCTTCAGCTCGCCGCCATACGATTGCTAAGCCTCGAACCTGAAAAAGCTTTGGATGTGTTAGAGAGCGATCAAATCGCAACGACACAAGGCAACCCCACACAAAACCGATCAAGAACATTGCTCAAAGCACGCGCGCTCGCCGATATGGGTGAATATAACCGCGCGCTCGCTATATTGGACGGGGTCACGCCTGATAAAGATTCGCTATCTCTTGCTGTTGATACAGCATGGGGCGCACAAAATTGGAAACGCGCTGGTAACGAAGTGGCGCGATTATTGGCCACCACAGATTTGAGCGCTGATGTATTGACCGATGATCAGGTGGGACTGATTTTAAATTATGCCGTGGCATTAAAACTCGATGAACAAACGGATAATTTGGCACGCCTGCGTTCTAAATTTTTAAGCAAATTACCCAAAGGGTCTAAACACGATCAATTAGAAGTGATCACCAGACCTTCGCAAAACTCAACACTCGCAGATCGAGAAACATTACTCAACATCGCCAGCGAAGTGGATTTATTCCAAAGCTTTCTAGAGGTTAAACCAGAGGCCGACGTTCAGTGAATTATTTTACTGCTGGAGAACGAGACGGATTTGCGAGAATGCTGATAGAAATTTCTTTCATAATGTTAGGCATAACGCCACCAACATGGGCTCTAATGATTATGGGTAAAATTGAATTTTTTGAACGAATATTTTCAAGAATTTCCTCAAAACTATCTCTAAATAGGCATTTATATTCTTGTAGTTCTTTAGCAATTGTATAGCTTAGCATTGAATTTTGAGGATTGTTATAATACATCATTACAACATCACCAATAACCGCCTGTTTTGTTTTATGGGCATAGTTGGAATCAAAATATTTTTTGTGCGATTCATCCAAGTCTTGAAGAAAAATAGATAGGGTAGAGACTTGGCCATCACCATGTTTAACAAAAATCGGTGAATAAACACTATCCTTATGCGCAACATCCAAATTTATGTCAGTAATGCCTAATCCTTCTTCTAAAACACCTTCAAAACGATCCGATGAATATTTTTCTTGGAAGTAACATTTCTCTTGTTCTTTACTCTTAACAAATTCACCTACAGCTATAAAAAATTCTGATATCGCACCCATAACAAGTCTCCCTTTTAATTTAAACTGAGGGCACCATAACCTACATAAAATAATATGTCAATAATTATTGTTACCCACCAATGGAGGCCGCGGCACCAAGCCCATAGCTTTGGAGCAATGATCCCACGATCAATGACCAGCCATCCACAATCACAAAGAATACGATTTTAAATGGGAGCGAAATGGTAATGGGCGGTAACATCATCATACCCATCGACATTAAAATCGCCGCCGTCACGATATCAATGATGAGGAATGGCAAAAACAGCATAAAGCCAATTTCAAACGCGCGTTGCAATTCCGATATCATAAAGGCTGGCACCAACACACGCATTGGTGTTTGCGCGATGGTTTCAGGGATTTCAATTTCGGCAAGATCATAAAACATCGCCATGTCTTTATTGCGCGTGTTGGCGAGCATGAATTCTTTAAAAGGCTCGCTGGCAGCCTCAAAGGCCTCAATCTCTGTTATTTCATTATTGATGAGTGGTTTTATCCCTGCCTCATACGCGGCCTCGAACGTTGGCTGCATAATAAAAAACGTCATGAACAATGCCAGTGCAATGATCACATTATTGGGCGGTGTTTGTTGCAAACCAATGGCGGTTCTCACAAACGAGAGCACCACAATAATGCGTGTGAAGCTGGTTGTCATGATGAAAATGGACGGCGCAAGAGACAGCACTGTAATAAGGGCGATAATTTGGAAAATACGCGCGGTGACCGTTTGACCCTCGATGGTATCGGCCGTACCTGCGCTATCGCCTAGATCAATATTAATGCTTTGCGCCAAGGCATCACTTGGGAAATACATCCATGTGCCCGCCAGCATTAAGGCCAGCATTACAATTTTAATAAGGCGCGACATCGTCATATTCTAAAGCTTAACCTCTTGTCCCGTTTCATGCGAGAGCAAAAACGCTTTTTCAGTGCCATCAATTTCCACTATGACGAGGCGGTGACGCGCATCAAGAAGTGCCGAGGATTTTACTTTGATCCGCTCTTGACCTTGTTCACCAATCATACGTTGAAAACGCGGCAGCTTTTGCGCCACTTTGGCTAATATCAGCATGAGCAAAACCACCACGCCGAGCGCGAGTATCATTCGAAATATATCCATGCCTGCTTCCATAAACTCTTTTACCCTATCGTGTCTTTCGCGTCACGCACTTGTTGTTCTAGCCCTAAAATCCGGGCTTCGAGTGTGCTGATGAGTTGCGCTATTTCATCTTTATATTGAACGCGCTGTGCGGGTGCAAGCGCTTCTATGGCGGTTGCCAAAGCATTGCCCACTTGGTGGACGGATTGTTGATCCATCATATCCAAATTCTCTTTGAGCGCAATCAAAGCTTGCCCAAGATTACCATCCACAATGCCTTGATTGTTATTAATCATCATATTTAAAAATGCCTTCAAGTGGTTCGGGTGCTTCATTTAACTTATACACATAGGATAGGATTTCTGCCACCGCCATAATGGCCTCGGTGGGTACATTTGTGTCCAATTCAAATTGCGCGAGTAATTCGGTTAAATCTGTATCCTCGCGCACGGGGATATTATATTGAAACGCAAGATCAATGATTTTTTCAGCCCATTCACCGCGCCCCGCCCCAATAATTTTGGCTAACGCTACAGAATCTTTGTCACCTTTTGAAGGGTCAGAAATTGCCACAGCGGTTTTGCGCTTAGGAATAGCGCGCTCTACGCCTCTTTTTTCCTCATTTTTATCATCATATCTGTCAATTGGCATGGTCATTGCAATTGATTTTACTGGAAAAGATAAATGTTAGAAAGGACGAAGTCATGGAAGGCTTAACTTTATTTCAGTTGATGGACGCTAAAATGGCGTATGTGAGCGAACGCCAAGGCGTTCTGTCTCAAAACATCGCCAATGCGGATATGCCTGGCTATCGTGCTCAAGACATCAAAGCACCTGATTTTAAACAGATACTTATGGCGGCCTCTAACGGGGGTAACGTTTCTGGTGGCTTGCAACAAACAAATTCTGATCACATTCAAATGGCTGGTATGACCAAATCAGGCTTCCAAATCGAGGAAGATGGGAATTATGAAGTGAAACCAAATGGTAATAGCGTTGATCTTGAAGAACAGATGCTCAAAGCGTCACGTAACACAATGGATGCGGGCATGGTGGTTAATATGTACGTCAAACAAATGGGACTGCTGCGTATTGCAGTCCAAGGACAATAAGGGAGAATAAATCATGAATTTACTTGATTCAGTCGCCATCAGCGCCGCGGGTATGCAAGCCCAAGGAGATCGCATGCGCGTGATCGCCCAAAACACAGCCAACGCTGACTCGCTCGCAACATCTGATGGGGCCGATCCTTATCGCCGTCGCGTGGTCGAATTTAAAGAAGTGATGGATGACACATTGGGCATTAAAATGGTCAGAGCCAATAAAATATTAATGGATAAAACTGAATTTGGTTTGAAATTCTTGCCAGGACACCCCGCCGCTAATGAAAGCGGCTACGTTAAAACAACCAATGTGAACGGCACTTTTGAAACCGCCGACATGCGCGAAGCCACGCGTACGTATGAAGCCAACCTATCAATGTTAGAAATGTCGCGCGATCTTATGAATAAACTTGTTGATTTGCTCCGCGTGTAAATTTGAGGTATACTAATGACTATGATTGATCCAACCGCCATATCCTCCGCCGCTCAAATGCTTGGCAAGTCCATGCAAGGTAATGACGCAAATGACAAATCCATTGGCGGCATTAATTTTATGGACATGGTTAAAGAAAGCATTGGCTCTGTGCGTAGCGCGCAGCTTGAGGGTGAAACACTCTCAGCCAAAGCGTTGATCGGTGAAGCTGATATCACTCAAGTGGTTCAATCCGTGGCCAAGGCCGAAAGCATGTTGCAAACTATGGTCGCCGTACGTGACCGTTTGTTATCAGCTTTCCAAGAAATTATGGCCACAAGAATCTAAACTAAATATTACAAAATCTTTGACTCTTTCTCGCGCTTTTGCGCATATGTTTTTATATTAAAAATTCATAAACGCTGAAAGAGTGTCCCCATGACCATTGATTTCCACGTTCATTTTGTGACTGATTGCACAGACCATTATGCCAAAACTGATGTCATGATGGCGTTGCAAATTGCCGCGCAAAATATTGGATCGCGTTATAAATCAACATTTATGCCCGTGGGAAAATTTGATTGGGTGGAATTAAGTTATGCCGCCGCCCATCATTATGGACTTCGTAAATCACTCACCTCAAAATTGAGCGATAAAACATGCCGTGATATTATTATTGTGAATGCCGCTCCGCCCAAAAGCTCGAGCGGTAAGGATGCGGGTGATAATAACGAGCGGGATAATTTTGTTCTTGCCACTCTCAATGATGGCACGGTATTGGCAGGCACAAAAAATGGCCTGACGCTATTAAAGTCTCATATCAAAGAATTATTTGAGTTTAGCGCGAGCAATAACGGGTCACAATTTAGATCGCGTGATGTGCTTCCCGAAATTGCATTGCTGTATGCCAAAGGGTATCTACACAAAAATCCAAAAAATGATGAGACACAATTAAAGGCGCTTCAACACCTCGCCCTGCGCCTTATGAAGGATGAAGATCAAGCCAACATCACCGCATTTGATCAGCCCGCGTTGCTCACAGCTCAACAAAACATGTTGGACAGTCTTATTGAACTTGATCCTATGAAAGACATTCCAGATTTTCCCAACCATAGTGTAGTCGTTCAAATTGATGAGCCATTTAGCAATGTGAAAATTAAATTGTGTAAAGAAGACCGCGTTCATTTGCGTGAAATCTTTGACCATACAGGATCACAAGGCGCGGTGAGTGTGCGTTTTTCATGTGCCTCCTTGGTCGATGAAATAGAGCCCTCATTTAAATCTAAGGTAATAGAAGCCAAAATATTACCTCGACTTTTTGACGCCGATGAAGGCGACGTTGTGTTCACGCTAGGCTCTAGCTCTCATATTATTAACGATAAAGGTAATAAAGAATTTATGGCGCAATTGGTTGTTCTACAACGCCGCACCGATAGTCCTATCCCATATACATTGCCACGCATCGGATCCGCTGTAAAATTGGTGATGAGTGAAAAAAGTTAAGCGACTTTAGGACGTCGTTCTGCGCTCATGTTTCGTTTGCTTTCAATTTCCGATGTACGCGTACGTAGATTAATTTTGCTTTGCGCATAAGTCTCTAATCGAGCGATTTGTACTGGATCTTGAATATCTAACTTCATGTCATATTTTAGAGATCCCAAAAGATCCCAAACATCAGAATCACAATCAACGACATGCCAAAGAATATTCTCATCTTCTTTGGCGACATAGCCTTGAGCAATGGATTTATCCAGTGCATTTAAAATTTTATCTTTATCAATGGCTGCATATTCAATAGGCGATTGCAAAAGCCTTCTAGCAATTTCATCTCTCAAATCTAACAAAGATTTTTTAGCTTTAGCTATTTCTTCAATATCATTAGTTTTTGGGTAATCCAATAC
>JBBKXB010000081.1:0-9786 GCA_037969255.1 Bdellovibrionales bacterium
TAAAAGACAAAGCGCAAAATGTTGCGATCCACGGACGACGTTTTTTTGATAAACCTGAGACGCATTTCAAACAACACGCACGTTTTAAAATGAGTCCTCAAGAAACGTTTGAAGTCATAGAAAATCAAAATGAGCTTACACATTTTGATAGCATTATATCTTTATTCTCACTTCATGCCGCCAATGATGTTCCCAAAGTGCTTCACGAACTTAAAAATAAATTGAACGACAAAGGCATGTTTGTGGGTTGTGTGTTTGGCGCACAAACGCTCCCTATTTTAAAACAAGCCTTGGCCACCGCTGAACAGGATATAAAGGGTGTGACGGGCCCGCGCATATACCCCTTTGCCGAAGCGCCCGCTTGGGTTGGTCAATTACAAAATACAGGTTATGCGCTTCCTGTTGCCGATAGCGAACTCATCACTGTACATTATAAGACGTTACGAGGATTGCTCACCGATTTAAGAATGATGGGAGAGGCCAATGGCTTGGTTAATCGCCCTAAAACGTCCCTCACGAATGATGTAATAGATCGGGCTGAAATCATTTATAAAGAACTCGCGCAAGATCCCGATGGACTGTTACCTGCCACTTATGAGATTATTTGGTTACAAGGGTTTAAGAGTTAACAATCTTGAATTTAGGTGCCTCAATCAAACTTATAGATTGCATATTAAGCCCAAATTCTTGATCAATATCTGTCAAGTATTTCTCTAAGTTTTGGATGGCCGTCCTTCTCGTATCTCCAGTCGTGGCTGGTGAATTCATGGAACACGTTCCGTTCTCATCACAATAAGAGAACCCCACATTTTCTAGGGTTGCGAGAAATTGATGCCCTTTAGGGTAAACACGCAATGCCCGTGAGACATCAATTGAGGTAGCACCCATATTGAATATAAATTTTACCTTATTATCATTATCGGCACGCGGGGTTATATTGTTCCAATGTGTTGAGATCATGTTTTTATACGGCTTTTGAAACAAGTTGTAACAAAGGCACTTTAAGTGAATTGCGAACTAATTTAATTCCATCATCGGCTTTACCAAAATTATTAACATTAATCACAGCCTTAGTAAAACAAGAGGCTATATCAGTGTTATTTCCAATTAAACGCGATAGATCACACTCTGAGAACCTATCAAGCCACGCAAGCGCGTGTGCGGCTTGTTGACTACGAAAATTCTCGTCACCTTCGCATATACCATGGGACAATAAAATAGACACAATAAACAAATTCTCAACATTAGCCATGTTACATGCTGATATTTGCTCTTTCATGCAATTCCAAGTATCGAGATGAGTAATAATGCGTTTATCCTCCATCCATTGCTCTGGAGGGTTTGATGTATCTTTAGAAAAATCACTTGGTGTTGTGTGTAATGCCATATTTATACTCCTCTATTATTCTTAAGAGCATAAGTTACGACATACATTCTGACTATGTCAATTTATTTATTAAATAGAGCGTCCGCTTGTGATTTCCAATCTGACTTGGCTTTCATATTGGTTTGCACTTTAACTATTTCAGCCTTGAGAGCGTCGATGTATTCTTCCAGTTCATCAACTGATAACCCATCCAAATTGGCGGGTGTGAAAAGAACTTTTTTAGGGGTTGGCAGATCATCGTTAAACATAAAATTCACAATATAAAAAACCCCTTGCGCTGTCTAGTGTGCTTTGACTATAGTGCATGTCCATCCCTTAAATAATAAAGAGATTTTAAAAAGGACTTTGCATACCATTATGGCCAAGAAAACCGCCCCTACACCAATCCTTATGCCTAAAGCCAAGGCTTTGTGGCTCTATGATAACACTATGCTCAACCTCGAGCAGATCGCCGAATTCACACAGCTTCATTTATTGGACGTTAAAGCCATTGCCGATGGCGAAGGCTCTAAAGTCACCGCACAATCGCCCATTATTGATGGTGATTTGAACCACGAAGAAATCGAACGTTGTGAAAAAGACAGTGATGCCCGCCTTGAACGCATTGTTAAAAATGATCGCCCAACACCCATGGCTCGCGCCAAAGGTCCACGTTACACACCTGTGTCAAAACGCGCCGACAAACCTAATGCGATTTTGTATCTCATTAAAAACAATCCTGAATTGATTGATGCACAAATTGTGCGCCTTGTGGGTACAACCAAAAATACGATCAAAAACATTCGCGATAAAACACACGCTGATTTTTCAAACTTAACACCGCGTCACCCTGTGGAAGCTGGGCTTTGCACCATCGAAGAATATAATAAAGATGTTGAAAAAGCGCGCAAAGCACGCCCCGATCAAGTGATTGAAACAAAAACTGATGATACATTCGCGCCAAGCACGAAGACTAAAGAAAAAGATTCTGGTCCTGATTCAACCTTTGATTTCAGTGCCTTCTTGAACGCTGGCCCGTCAAAATCGGCTGAAAAGGCCTCTGGTGAATAATCAATCTTATTTAAAATCTAGATTTAGCTGGTGCGATTTCACTGATCGCGCCATTTTTCCACGTTAGAATGGCTAAGTTACGCTCAATCTGTCCGCTGTCTTTGAAACGAAACACACCGTCCACGCCTGAAAATCCATTAGGGTCACGCATCGCCGTTCCATTATATTTATTCGGTGTGTTGGCTTTTGCCAATACCGCCGCTAAAGCCACCGCGTCATAAGACAATGAGGCGAGGCGATGGGGTATCTGTCCAGCCATCTCCAAATATCGCTTATTAAACGCGGCGCGGCGTGCAACGGGTGCTGAGGCGAAATAAACACCTTCCAACGTTTTATTTTGCGCCAGACTGGGATCATCTAAAATGCCCGTGCCCATCATAAGAACATTTTGCGGTGTCGCATTTGCCGTCGCCAATACCGAAATAATTTGAGCCGTTTCTACGCCATCATACGCAAATAAAACGGCGGTTTGCGGCGTTACCATCTGTAATAATTTTGCCGCCATAGTGCCCGTGGTATCGTTGGGCATTGCGCGTAAAATCGTGGTTGCAATGCCGTTATATTGTTCGGCAGTGCTTGCAATAACACGGCCATATTCATTATTAGGCGTAACGATGATCACTTCTTTTTTACCCTTGGATATAGCAAAATCCATCACGCGTGTGACTTGTTGAAATGGCAAAAAACCCATCACATAGGTATTACCCCCAGCCGCTGTCCAATCCGTTGTAAAGCCAATGAGAGGCACGTTTTTCGCAGTGGCGCTGTTTTTAGCATCCTGCACTTGACCTGCGAACACAGGGCCAAGTATTAAATGAGCGCCCTCATCAATGGCTTGATTGACCGCAATCACGGCCTCGCTGGCTGTGGCACCACTGTCTCTTGGCAACAATTGAATGTTTTGCGCGCGCATATCTTGTAAGGCTAATTGCCCCGCGACCATCATAGATTGGCCAAGGCTCGCTTGTGCCCCTGATAATGGCACAATCAAGGCCACTTTTTGTACGGATCCACCGCCCATAACGACTTGCCCATTGCCATCCAAAGTCTCTTGCATGATTGGCTCTCCGCCAAGACGTTGTTGGATTTGAGACAAACGCTCTTCAAATACGCTGTCACGTTTTAAGGGCGCAGGTTTGCTCGGCTTGTTCTGTGTGGTGTTGGCGTCCCATCCTTGAACATTAGGGAACGTGCCAATGCCTCTGATCCCGCCATCGGCGCTACACGCGCTTAAAAAAACGATGAAAGATAAAATAACGAAATGGCGCATAAAATTTAACATTGGCATAACTCCTGTATTTCTTTTACCTTAAAACGATGTCCACAATAAAGAGCGCGCTTTCATCCATCCCCAACCCTTTTATACCCATAGCTGGATTATATCTTGTCGCAACGCCTATTGGGAATAAACGCGATATGTCACTGCGTGCGCTCGATGTACTAAATGCCGCCGATATTGTGGCGTGCGAGGACACGCGCGTGACGGGTGGTTTACTCAAATCATACGATATCAAAGCACCTAAATTAATGCGGTGTGATGCCCATGCCGAAAATGCACAAGCGAGTTATATTATTGAACAACTTCAAACGGGTAAAATCATCGCTTTGTGCTCTGATGCTGGTTCTCCCATAATCTCTGACCCAGGGCACATCTTGGTCAAAACCGTACGTGAGGCTGGACTTTTGGTGACAACCATTCCAGGGGCATGTTCCGTTATAAGTGCTTTGCAATTATCGGGGCTACCCTCGCAACCCTTCACATTTATTGGCTTTGTCCCACAAAAAGGGCGAGATAATTTTTTTAAAACTTGGGCGGATGTACCCAGCACATTAATATGTTTTGAACGCCATTCACGCTTGCAAAAAACATTAGATAGTTTGCGCGTCTTAATGGGTGACGAGCGAGAGATCATTTTAACCCGTGAACTCACAAAACTTTATGAAGAAGTTTTGCCTATGAATGTCGAAGCACCTGATGTTAAGGGAGAATGTGTGATTGTGATCGCACCGCCCGCCCCCAAACAAGAATTATCACGCAATGAAAAATATGCCGCTAAACTTTTAGCCAAAGAGACTCTCAAGAAAAAGAACAATGGCGAGTAATTCCTCTAATAATTATTGGCGAGGTATTTGGGCAGAATATATGGCCGCGCTCATATTAATGTTAAAGGGATATCGCATATTAAAATTGCGCGCCAAAACGCCTGTTGGGGAAATAGATATTCTCGTCTCTAAAAAAGGGACGTTGATTGCCGTTGAGGTTAAAACCTCTCATTCTTACGATCATGCCAGTCATAAAATTGATGTGCGAAAACAAAAACGTGTGACCGATGCATTGAACTGGATACGCACGCAATCTCGCTTTATGCACTATCAATCTTTTCGCTTTGATGGGTTCATTATCGCCAAGCGCCGTTTTTATCATATAATAGACGCATGGTGATTCGCTCTTTATTTCTACTGTCCGCCCTTTTATCCGCAACCGCATTGACCTCTGCGTGTGTGCCTCTGGCTATTTCGGCTGGCGCTGCCACAGGCATTGCCGCCTCAAAAGAAGGCGGTTTGTCGGGAGAGATAAGCGATGCACGTATCGCGGGCACAATAAATGATGCGTGGTTCCAATATGATGTGGATGTGTTCCGCAAGCTTGGCCTCACAGTTGAGCAAGGTAACGTACTGATCACTGGCGTCGTGCAAAACCCTGAAGACCGCGTTGAAGCCGTCCGCCTTGCATGGAATGTTGAAGGCGTAAAACAAGTCATTAACGAAGTGCAAGTTGCCGAAGGTGATGGCGTGACGGGCTATTTACGCGACACTTGGATTGGCACGCAATTACGCGCTCGCCTAACCGCCAATCGTAATATCAGCGCTCTTAATTATTCTATCGATGTTGTCAAAGGCACAGTTTATCTCATGGGTATCGCCCGCTCACAATCAGAGCTTAATGAAGTGATTGATATCGCGCGTAACTTGCAATACGTGCAAAATGTTGTTTCGTATGTTCGTGTTGATGTGCCCCAAGCGCCCGTTATAGAGGGTGCTAGCAACCCATCCGTTGCACCACAAAATTATCAATCATCAGGTCAAATTCAACAGCAACCAATGTCAGAGGTTACTTATAGTAACACTGCCAATACGAATATTCCTGTGACCAGCACGCACCCTATTATTGGCGCGCAACAACCTGTAGTAGAAGATAGTCCATTTTAAAGATTAATATATGTTGATAATTAATCTCATATGATGGAACCTCTTGTCACGGGGTGCGTTTGAGAATAATACTAGTTTAAAGAATCTTCACACCGTTCGAATTACTTACATACCTGTTATCAAAAGGAGAATAACAATCATGTCACAGACTACAATGTTAAAAAAATTATCAAGCATCGCTCTAATGGCCGTTCTAGCCATAGGCGTAACAGCTTGTGCTAAGAAAAAAGATACAATCGATAGCAATGTTGATTTCGGTAGCTCAACTCTTCAAGTTGGCGATCCAAATGCAACAGCCGATAACTACAACACTGGCGATAACGCATACCAATCAGGCGCACTTCCGGGTTCTGCTGAAGATTTTGCTGTTAATGTTGGCGATCGTGTGTTCTTCGGTTATGACCGTTATGACCTTACACCTGAAGCACGTACACAATTGGACTTGCAATCACGTTGGTTACAACAATATCCAAATGTATCTCTTACAGTTGAAGGCCACGCTGATGAACGCGGAACACGTGAATACAACATCGCGTTGTCAGAACGTCGTGCCAACGCAACTCGTGATTACTTAGTATCTACTGGCGTATCATCGAGCCGTGTAAACACACTTGCTTACGGTAAAGAACGTCCAGCCGTTATGGGTGAAGATCCATCAGCATGGGCACAAAACCGTCGCGCTGTGAGCCGTATTAACTAATATGGTTTTCAACAAAAACACTAACCTTTTTGCAAGAGCGATTTTTACAATCGCTCTTTTTGCAATTTCTAGCCATTCTCTAGCTCAAGATGCGCCGCCTTCCGGTGCTGCGCTTAATCGTTTGTCTGAGCGCATTGACACCATCGAACAACAATTACGCACCATCACAGGCAAAATTGAGGAAACCCAGTTTTCATCCAATCAAGCCACCAGTTCGCAAAACACCCAAATTTCCGAGATAGAACGTCGTATGCAAGACTTAGAAGTGCGCGTGAACAGCTCTGGTGTTGCCACGACTAAACCTGCCGTACCCAAGCCCGCACCCGTTGAAAACAAAGCCGATGTTATCGAACCCATTGTCACTGGTGAAATCACTGCGCCAGATATTATTCCCGCAGCGCCATCGGGCCAGCCAATTCCTAAGTCAGATGCTGTTCCCGCCACTGAGGATGCTTTGGTCACCGCGCCAACTGTTGAACCTCTGGGCACTGTGAACGCAGATGGCACACCCCAAGCAGGCACACCAGAAGCCTTGTACGAAAAAGCATTCAAGCTTTTAAAAGAAAGCAATTATGCGGATTCTACCACTGAATTTGATACATTCATTAATCTTCATCCTAATCATTCTCTTGCGGGTAACGCTCAATATTGGCTTGGAGAAACATATTACGCGCGCGAAGATTTTTCAAACGCAGCCAAAGCCTTTGCTAAAGGGTATCAAAAATATCGCACTGCGCCCAAAGCGGCTGATAATTTGCTCAAATTGGGTCTGTCTTTACAATCGCTTGGTGCCAAAGATGATGCTTGCGTGACGTATACACAACTCATCAAAGAGTATAGCGATGCGGCAAGCAGCTTACTTGATCGTGCAAAGACTGAAAAAACACGTCTTGAGTGCGGCGCATAAAGATTTTGCAATTCAACGCAAAAACATATCACTACCTTAACAATCAAAAATCTATCGCGGTGGGTGTAAGTGGCGGCGCCGATTCTATGGCGCTTGTGCACTTATTGCGTCACCAATTTCCCAATAAGAAACTTTATGCCATCACGATAGATCATGCGCTCCGTCCCGACAGTGAGGCCGAGGCCATTAGCGTGACTACGTACCTACAAGGTTTGGTTGATTATCATGATATCCTCACGTGGAATGGCGATAAACCTAAGCAAGGCATTCAAAGCGCCGCGCGCACAGCGCGATTCAGACTATTTACCGAAGCACTTCAAAACCATGACATTGGTCATATTTGCCTTGCCCATCACAGCGATGATCAGGCTGAAACCTTTCTTCATCGCCTTGCCAAAGGCTCAGGGCTTGATGGGTTATCTTCCATGAAACCACTCACAACGCGCCAAAATATAGTGATTGTGCGCCCGCTTTTGGATCACTCTCATGTTGATCTTGTGAAGTATTGCCAAGATCATGACATCAAATGGATCGAAGATCCCTCTAATCAAAATGAAACTTTCGCACGTGTCCGTTTTCGTAAATCTCGTAGCTTTTTAGAATCTGAAGGCTTGAGCAATACGCGTATCACGAGGCTTTGTACCCGCCTTGATCGCACACGTGAAGCGCTTAACTTTTATACCCATCAAGCGTTTGACGCATTTGTGACAATTGATGAAAGCGGTGCGCGTATTGATAAAAAAGCGCAAGAATTACCAGAAGACATCTTGTTGCGCATTGTTATAAAAACCGCGAAAATCATCAATCCTAATGAAACTTTATCGTCCCGCTTAGAACGGTTGGAAACATTATTGTTGGAAGAAAAATCCAAAAAGTTCACGCTCTCAGGCCTTGTGTTTACACGCCACAAAGACGGCGACATCACATTAAGTTTAGAAATTTTAAGTTAAAGAACTTCTTGGCCTGGGGCGCTTTCAAAAGTGTTTGGATCATTGCCATATCTGTTTGGGCCCTGATCACTTGGCAAAATATAAAAGACCAATAACACGATCATCCCAATCAGCGGTATAAACCCTATCAATAACCACCATGCGGATTTATTGGTGTCATGAAGTCTGCGTGCTTGAAGACCAATAAGAATAAAGAAATGCACAAATACAAAAATCCCGTATATGACCTCGCCCACTTCTTCGGTGATTGCAAGCGCCGATAAGGCGTAAACGAATAATGACGCCACCGCATAAAAGCCAATGAATAGCCAATAATCAAGACGACCCGTCCGCCCTTTAAAATTGAGCGTATTTTTGTACGTGTCTTTAATGCTATGGCGCAGTTGTTCTGGTAAAGTCATATCTTATTAATGCCTAAGTCATAGATGATTTGTCAAGATTGCGTCGCGCCATCAAATAGGCTCCGCCAAGATATAAGACTATTCCCATTAATGCGTATAGTGAAGGCGTTTCTGCAATTATTATAACACCTACCAACACAGAGCCAAGCGCATAAATACACGCCCACAAAGGATCTATCAGTGAGATCGGGCCTTGTGACAATGCTGTTACCATCATTATAATCCAACAACATTGAAATACTGCCATTATTGTAATTAAGCCAACTGCAGAAATATCTAAAGAGATACCCATCTTTGTAGGATTAATAATATAACTATAGATAACTAACCCTAGTGACGTGAATGCATACACCACGCCAACCATGATAAAAATATCAATTTTTTTGACTAATATTTTAAAGCCATAATTTAAAAATCCTCCTGCCGTCGCCCCTAGCAAAACATAAAGAGCCCAAATATTTCCTGTGATTGTGCCATCACTGTAGTCGCTCAATCCCATTAATGCTGACCCCATAATATACAATCCAATGCCGATTATTGCGAATAATTTTGGTTTTTCGTGAATGAGCACCATGCCGATTGCCAAAGATGTTAGCGAATAGATACATACCCAAAGAGGGTCGACCAATGAAATTGGCCCAGTAGAAAGGGCTGTTAAAAAACACACGAATATTCCTGAAGTCATAAACCCTAATAAAATCAAAGTTGGCAGAAGTTTCTCTTTTAATAAATCTCTCCATCCTTTTCGAGAGGATATAATGGCAAATCCTAATAATAAGAGTGAAGCCATACCCATGACCATTGCAGCCATCAATTCAAATTGAATATTATCTATACCAATTTTATAACCGAAATTCACAGCAACATTTAATAATGCTCCTAAGACTACTATAGGAACCCAAAATGAGTATTTATTATTTTCCATGTTTCTAATGCCTAAAGTGACGGCGTCCTGTCAAGACAACGGCCAAATTCGCTTCGTTCGCGGCTTCTATGACGGTGTCATCTTTGATAGAACCGCCTGGGTGAATGACAGCGCGTGCACCCGCCTTGGCGGCCTCAAGCATCGCATCGGCAAAAGGATAAAATGCATCGGATGCCACAACAGAATCTTTCGTGAGTGTCGCATCAAGTCCCGCCATTTCGCTCGCGTCTTTGGCCTTCCATGCGGCAATGCGCGT
>JBBKXB010000082.1:0-16821 GCA_037969255.1 Bdellovibrionales bacterium
CTATGGCAACACCACGTAATAAATTATTCATATTTTCTCACAACCCTTATTTGTTACTAAAACTAAGTATGTCCTACTTAAGGTGACTTGCCGTCACTTATTTATATTAGTATACCCTAAAACAGGGTGTTTTCGCAAATATTTTATCATAAATTCGCACAAAAGAGATCATATATGGACGCAATCATTTTAGCAGGGGGCAAGGGAACACGTCTTGCGGACGTTATAAGAGATATCCCCAAGCCTATGGCGAGCCTTGATGATGGGCGTCCTTTTGTGGATGTGGTTGTCAAAAGACTTAAGAAACAAGGCATATCGCGCATCATTATGGCCACAGGTCATTTGGCGGGTGCAATCCATGAATACTACAAGAACGATTCTATGGTTGTGTGCGTATGTGAGGATCAACCTATGGGCACGGGTGGGGCAGTGTTAAACACTATTAATAAGATGGATGATTTGAGTGATCCATTTTTCGTGCTCAATGGTGATAGTTATTATCCGTTTGAATTGTCTGCTTTCAAGGGCGATCAACCATCAATTGGTGTTGTCGAAATGGATAATAGTGCGCGCTATGGCACTGTCGAGATTGATAGTAATGATTGTGTGACCCAGTTCATTGAAAAGACGGGTGATGATGTGGCGGGATACGTGAATGCAGGCGTTTATAAGCTTAACAAAAAGGATTTAAAAGATTATCCATGCGCGCCATGTTCGATTGAAACCGATATATTCCCTACATTAGTTGTGCAAAAACAATTAAAAGCTGTGAAAAACCAAGGCCCAATGCTCGACATTGGACTGCCTGAAACATATGCTATGGCCTCGCAATTTATTAAAGATTTGGATGCATGACCATTAAAGCAACGATTGAATATCTCTTGAAACCCCTATGTCAAAATGAGTTTTGGCTGTTTATGGGTCGTAATGATATTCGCTACAAATACAAACGCTCAATGCTTGGCCCATTTTGGCTGACGCTGACCAACGCTGTTTATATTGGAATGTTAGCCTTTATCTTTGGCGCATTATTTCGCACCGATGATCCGATGTATGTCCCGTGGGTCGCCAGCGGTGTTGTGCTGTGGAATTTTGTGACGGCAGTGATCAACGAGTCCGCCACTGTGTATTACGATAAAAAGGGCTTCTTGCTCCAAAGCGATCATTTCAAAGCGCCGCAGCTTATATATTGGACAATATGGCGCAATGTTTTGGTGTTGCTTCATCAATTGCCGATTATCTTCGTCGTATTATTCTTGTTTCATCAAATGCCAACGTTCATGTCATTGCTTTGGTTGATTGTCGGGCTGGCGTTGTTTTTTGCCATTTTATTGCCCCTTGCGCTCATATTTGCGCTTTTAACAACTCGCTTACGAGATTTAGAGCCATTGATTACGGTTGGGTTCACAGCTTTGTTTTTCTTAACGCCTATTATGTGGCTCCCAGAGATGCTCGGTGATAAAGCGTGGATCGCACACTTAAACCCATTTGCTTATTTATTGGAATTGGTTCGCAATCCTATGCTTGGTCTGCCGATAGCCTCAATAACATTCCAAGTGTCCATAGGGTTTGCCGTTATAAACTGGGCGCTGACAATTGTTCTCTATCGCCGCTTCAAAGACAGATTGGTGTATTGGGTATGACGCATATTAAGCTCGATAATGTGACGCTTGATTATCCGCTTTATGGTGTGCGCGGTAATGATCTGCGCAAAACACTCGTAAAATCTCTGGTGGGGGGATTTGTTAATTTTGACGAGGACAAAGCGCGCGTTTCGATTAAAGCCCTTGATCAAGTGAGTTTGGACATCAATCAAGGCGATCAAGTTTTATTGGTTGGGCATAATGGCGCTGGTAAATCGACAATGCTCAAACTCATTGCTGGTATTTATAAGCCTGTATCGGGCACATTCACCCGCGAAGGGCGCGTTTTATCAATTTTTGACCTGTTTTACGGTATGGTGTTTGAGGCATCGGGGCGTGATAATATTTTGATCCGCGCGGCATCCATGGGGATTTCTCTTGAGGATGCTCGTGCAAAACTTGATGAAATCATCGATTTTTCAGGTTTAGAAGAATTTATTGATATGCCAATTTACAGCTATTCCGCGGGCATGCTTGTGCGCCTAGGCTTTTCGATTACCACCGCCTTTGATGCCGATATTATATTGATTGATGAGGTCATCAGCGCTGGTGATGCGTCCTTTGTTGAAAAAGCGCAAAAGAGATTGAAAGATTTATCTAACCGTGCGGCGATCACAATTGTGGCTTCTCATGCGGTTGAATTGGGCGCAGAGTTCGCCAGCAAGGCCTTATGGCTTGAACAAGGGCGTATAAAACGCTATGCCCCTATAGATGACGTGTTAAAAGAAATGAAAATAGAACAAGGACAGATTGTATATGAGTAAAATTTTGGTAACGGGCGGTGCTGGGTATTTAGGCTCAATTCTTGTGCCCACATTATTGCGTGATGGACACGAGGTCACAGTCGTGGATCGTTTCCCGCAAACCAGCGATGTGTCCTTGCAAGAATGCTGTGTGTTTGATGGGTTTAAGCCAATAAAGGCCGATTGCCGTGACACGCGTTTACTTGATGATCTCGTGCCAAAACACGATGTGCTTATTCCGCTGGCTGCGCTTGTGGGCGCGCCATTGTGTAAAGAAGATGAAATTGCCGCCACATCGACAAACCGCGATGCGGTGATTGATATCGTGAAACGTGCGTCCAAAGATCAACAGATTATCTACCCAACAACCAATAGCGGATACGGCATTGGTGGGGGGAGTGACATGTGCACCGAGGACAGCCCGCTTAATCCATTATCCTTATATGGCACAACCAAAGTCGAAGCCGAAAAAGCCGTGCTTGATAGTGGCAATGGCGTGACCTTAAGATTGGCGACTGTGTTTGGTATGGCACCTCGTATGCGCCTTGATTTATTGGTTAATGACTTCACGTTCCGCGCTGTTAAAGATCGCGCCTTAGTTATATTTGAAGGTCATTTTCGCCGTAACTTTATTCATGTGCGTGATATCACAAAGGCGTTCAAACACGTGATGGATAATTATGAGACAATGAACAACGAGGCCTATAACGTTGGGTTGTCATCCGCCAATCTGACAAAGATTCAATTATGCGAGGCCATTCAAAAACATGTGCCCAATTTCACATGGTTAGAAGCACCCATAGGAGAGGATCCCGACAAACGCGATTACATTGTGAGTAATGCAAAGATCGAGGCGACTGGGTTTATGCCTAGTCATGACCTAGATATGGGTATTGAAGAGCTTGTTAAAGGTTACACAATGCTGTGGAACAGTAGGTATTCAAACGTATAATGCAAAAGACAATTCTTCTTACCATTGGAACACGTCCCGAGGCCATTAAAATGGCACCGCTTATTAAGGCGTTACAAGCCACGACATGGGCGAGGGCGGCCGTGGTTTTTACGGGTCAACATAATGAACTCGTGGCACAGCAACTCCGTGTGTTTGATGTTGAGGCCGATATAGACATGGCTTTGATGAAACGTCATGCGGGCACAATTGATTTGTTCACCGAGGCGATGCGCGGATTTAACATCATGTTTGAACGCTTTAAGCCCGATATGATTATTGCCCAAGGTGATACGACATCCGTGGCGGCAACAGCCATGGCGGCCTATTATAAAAAAGTACCGTTTGGGCATTTGGAAGCAGGGCTTCGTTCTCACAATATTCACAATCCATTCCCCGAAGAGGGCAATCGTAAACTGGCGGGCATAGTTGCTGGCATTCATTTTTGTCCCACAAAACTTGCGCAACAAAATTTATTGAATGAGAATATCGAACTTGCGCAAACGCATGTGACGGGTAACACAGTGATTGATGCGTTGCTCAGTATTAAAGAAGAAGCGTTAAAAGCAACATTCCCATTGCCAACGGACAAAAAAATCATACTCGTAACGTGTCATCGTGGTGATAATATGGGGAAAGGTATAGGCAATTTAATCAAGATCATTAAAACTCTCGCGTCTAATCACCCCGACCTTCATTTTGTTTACCCTGTGCACCCAAATCCAAGTGTGAAAAAACCTATCTATGAAGCGTTATCGAACCATCCCTCTGTGCAATTATGCGAGCCTTTGGATTATCTTAATTTCGTTAAAGTTATGATGCAAAGCTATCTCATTTTGACAGATAGTGGTGGCATCCAAGAAGAAGCGCCTGCGCTGGACAAGCCAGTTCTTGTTTATCGCACAACCACGGAACGTCCCGAGGCCGTGGATTCTGGCGCTGTTAAATTAGTGGGTATTGATCCTGAGAATGTAATCAAAGAGTTTGAAACATTATTAGAACCCAATAGCCCGCAATATCTTAATATGAGTAAGGCTAAATCACCTTATGGTGATGGGACGGCTTCAGCAAAAATTGTAGAAGCGCTTGCGCATTACTTCTCTATTGATTTAAAACAGTCATGAGATGACAACTAAGCACCCACGCAAGCATAAATTTATTTTGGCTGATCCATCGGCCATCCATACTGGCGGTCATCATTTTGAATATGCTGTGCGCATTTTACTTGAGGCAATGGATCAAGGTTATGAGCCAGAGCTGTGGGCACACAAAAACGCCAAATTGCCTGATGATCTATTCGAAGTAAAAAAATGTTTCACCAATAGTTTTTATGAGAACATGGCGCCACGAAAGGGCGGCCGATTTTTAAAGCACTTTTCAAATGGTAAAATCGTTTCAATTTTACTGCCAAGGATAAAAACAAAATTAAAAGTATTGTTATATAAGGTCATGCTTGAAACCTCGCTTGGGGTGGCAATCTCGCGCGCGAAGCATGATGGTGCGCGTGACCAATTTCGCCCCAATTATAATGCGGGTTACAACGATATTAAAACATCCAAAATTACCTATACGATTTTATATGTGCTTTATAAAATTTATAAAATTATTCACGCCAAACAAAAATGGTTATTACTTTTGTCTAAAGTTTTAATCGTTATCATAATTGTGCTTTTATTGCCCATCCTAATCCCCATAGCGATTATTTTATTTTTGTACATGTTGTTTTCTATGCGCAAAGATGGTCCCGAGCTTGTTTTTGCCAACGACATGCGCGCTCAATTAATGGATCGAGACTGGCAAGAAGATGACGTTATATTTGTGCCAACATGTTTCTTTGTTGAGGCGGGCGCGATGGTGGAGCTTTTGACACGCTGGATGCCAGAAAAAGTTCTGCCGCAACTTCATCTGCTCTTTAGAACAAATGTATTTTCTGGTTACACGCATGATTACCGCAATCAACTGGAACAACATTTGCCGTATCGCGCGGCCTTTAAATGGTTATTCGCGAGTGATTATAATGCGCAGATTTATTGTTACACGGACACACCCCAACTTTCACAGCAATATAAAGTACTCAGTGATGAATGGTTTGAACCTTTGCCTGTGCCCGTGCCTTGGGACATTGAAGACCAAGATGAAAAGTCCGTCAAAAAACCGCTCACAATTGCCTATGTCGGTGATGTGCGTGATGAAAAGGGGTATCAGTTTTACCCTCAGCTCGTGGATCATTTATGGGACGATTACATCAAAACAGGTGATGTGAAATTCAAACTACAATCTAATTTTGCCGATAATTTAGATGTGAGCCGTGAGTCGGCTGTCGCACAATCGATCCTCAAGGGTTATGATAAAAAATACGTTGAACATGTCCAAGGCCCATTAAGTTCTGACGGGTACAAAGACCTCATTGAAAATAGCGATATCATCTTGCTGACGTATTATCCGCCACATTATATGGCGCGTTCTTCTGGCATTTTTATAGAGGCTATGAAGGCAGGGAAACCCGTCATTATGCCCGCCAAAACATGGATGGCTGATCTGGTTGAAGATATGCGTCAGGATCGATGGAAAGAGGTGAGTGCCAATTTATCAAAACACGCAAACTTATCGCAAACATTAACGCAAGATCAATGGAACGAGTGCAAAGATAAAAACCTCAAATACATTATACTCAATGCCGAATTTGATATTCCAGAGGAAGAAACGGGATATATTTGTTTATCGGTACGCCGATTGGATAAAAACAAAATATCTCTTGGTGTAGATGACGTAACCGTGGCGCAGATTAACCGTGACGGCACGGTGTATTGTATGACGCAAATTTCGGGTGAATATCATCATCTAAATGTTCAATATAAGGTTTTGGGCACGCGCGCCAAAGCCAATACTCTTGGTTTATATACCTCAACAAAACCATGGAATGAGGCGCGTGATTTTGCGGCTGTCATATATCCCTATCATGAACAATCTTATATCAACAAAGCGATGGTCGAACTGATTGAGAATTATGATCAATATGCGCGTCAGGTTAAATTATTTACAGCCAACAAGGGAGACTATTTTACGCCCAAAACATTGGTGTCTAATATCATTCGAAGAGCGCAAGGCAAAGGAGTATCATCATGAATGACACTCATAATATTCTAGCGATCAGTGATATTGCGCTTGGGTATGGATCCCCGCAAATCCCTGCTTTTATACAATCGATAGCGAGGCATTATGATACGCGTGCCATGGTTGTTGAAACGGATGAGCCACATCGTGCGTCCCAAAAGCCAAGCAATAGTGATCGATTGGATATAAAGCGCGCTGTCTCATCTTTGCCGTATTGGTCAATGGGGGCGCATTGTGAGCGCAATGAACAAGCGATTGTTTACGCCCAAAAGCATAAACCAAGTGTGTTCATTTTATTCTCACCCTTGCAATTGCCCATTATAAAACGCCTTAGCTATAAACCAGATTTGGTGGTGCTTTATTTGCTTGAAATTGATGCTCAGCATTACACAAATACATTAAAAAATTATTCGCATTTGGTTGATCACATTATTTGCCCAGAGTATGAACGCTTAAAATTCATTCTTTCGAATTATTGCCAAAGACCATTCCCAATATCTCATATCCTTTACAATGTGATTGATAACTCTTTGGATGTAAAATCACTGCCATCTAATAAACGTAATGGACGAATTATTTACGCGGGCACGTTGAATAAATCACTCACACTCGCGCATGAATTCGCAGGAAAATATTTATGCGATTTGCCCATTGATATTTACGGTAATTTTTCGGGCAAACATGCGCAAGACTTACAAAAAAAATTCCATGAATTATCTCATGAAAAGAGCATGTCATACAAAGGCTATGTTTCAAGCAAAGTGCTGCAATTAAAGTTACCTGAATACGCATTCTCATTCACGCGGTGGAATCCTGTTGCAGGATTAAATTATGAATACGCGTGTCCTAATAAATTTTTCGAAAGTTTGGCTTTTGGTATACCGCCCATCAGCGCGCCGCATCCACAAGCCGTACAAATTATCACCAAATATAAATGTGGTATTCTCGCACGTGGTTTTGGCGCAGAGCATATGAAAGAGGCCGTTGAAAAAGCCTTATTAATTTATGGCACGCCAGAATATGACGAGATGGTGCTCAACGCTATCAATGCCTATGAATTGACATTTAATTGGCAAACGCAATTTGAAAAATTTGCCTCTAGTTTAGAAAAATTAAAAGGATAGCGCATGAAAATATTACTCACGGGCGCAACAGGGTTTTTGGGTCGTCACACATTGCCCATTCTTGAGGCCAAATATGGCGAGGACAATGTCGTGGCAGTTAGCTCAAGTGATTATGATCTGATGGATCCAAGACGCGTTGATGCGTGTCTTGCGGATCACAAGCCCGACACCGTCATTCATTACGCGGCCTATAGTGGGGGCATTGGTGCGAACCGTACATATCCCGCCGATTTCTATTATAAAAACACAATACTGACTGCCAATATGTTTGAATATGCGGCACGCCGTAAGGTTAAAAAATTGATTTATCCAATGGGTGGGTGTTCGTACCCAGCCACAGCCAAAAGCCCAATTGACGAAACACAACTGTGGCAGGGGTATCCGCAACCCGAGTCCGCAGGGTATTCAACGGCCAAAATGATGGGGACTGTGGCGGCGCAAAGCTATCACACGCAATACGGGCTTGATGCCACAGTCATTATTCCTGGCAACATGTACGGCGAGTATGATAATTTTCGCAAAGATGAAAGCCATGTCGTTCCTGCGTTTATCCGCCGATATTATGAGACCAACAAAGCGGGCGAAAAAGACATCACAATGTGGGGCAGTGGCAAACCAGAGCGCGATTTTGTTTATGCTGGCGATGTCGCGGCACTCATCCCTTATTTTATCGAAGAATATGAAGGAAGAGGGCCTATTAATATCTCAAGCGGAACGCGCACATCTATCAAAGAGCTCTCTGAATTGATTGCTGAAATGGTAAAATTCAAAGGCATAATTAAATGGGACACAGACAAACCTGATGGGCAAATGGTTAAAATATTTGACACGACCCAAATGGAAAAACTGGGGCTATCTTGTCCAACATCTATGCGTGATGGCTTGCAAAAAACCATTGATTGGTTCGCCACGCATTACGATGATCAAAGCTATGGGTTACGTATCTAAATGATCTATCTCATTGGCGGAAATGGGTTTGTGGGGAGTGCGTTTGCACGTCTTTTTGCGTCTCAAAAACTTGAATACCGCATCATCACACGTGAAAATGTTGAAGATTTTAAAGGCACATCGTGCGAGTTACTCATTAACGCCAATGGCAACAGTAAAAAATTTATGGCCACCCGTGATCCATTGTGGGAGCTAGATGCCAGTGTCATGTCAGTGGCACGATCTTTGGACTATTTTGATGCCAAACGTTACGTGCTTTTATCAACTGGTGATGTGTATCCGCAAACGCATAACGTGGATGTGTCACATGAAGATCAAATTTTAGATGTGACTAAAATGTCGCGCTATGGGCTCCATAAATATATGGCCGAAACATTAGTCCGCGGTGTGCATCCCAATCATATCATCATGCGTATGGGTGGATTTGTGGGCGAAAATTTATCCAAAAATGCGATTTTTGATATGCTGAATGATGCCGATTTATGGCTCGATTTAAATAGTAATTTACAATTTATCAACACGGATGATGCGGCCAATATCATCACGCAATTGGCACAAAACGAAAACATCATAAACGAGATCATTAACCTTGGTGCAACGGGCAAAGCATCATTGAGAAATGCCTATGATTTGGCAGGTTCAAAATCTCAAGTGAAAACTGACGCTAATTTGGTGGAATACGAATTGAATTTGGATAAATTAAAATCTCTATACACAGGGCAATTACCAAATAGTAACGACACGGTTGCGCAATTCATCGAAAACTGGAAAAAATAGACCCATGTTTTCAATCGCACGCGCCCCATTACGAGTAAGCTTTTTTGGTGGGGGGACTGATTACCCTGAATATTTTGAGCGTGAACCTGGTGCCGTTCTAGGGTGCGCCATTGATCGGTATATTTATATTTCGGGCAGTCCTATTTTGTGGCTTGCGAACTATAAATACCGCATTGGGTACTCCAAAGTTGAACATGTGAATGACGCGAAAGATATTGAGCATCCCGTGGTGCGCGAGTCATTACTTCGTTACTACAATGAACCGTCATTGGACATGAGTGTGTTTAGTGATATCCCTGCGCGCACGGGGCTTGGATCATCATCAACATTTACGGTGTGCATGTTAAAATTATTGTCGCATATGGCGGGTGAGAATAAATCACCGATGGAATTGGCTCGGCTTGCTCATGCCATGGAGCATGATATTTTAAAAGAACGGGTGGGCGTGCAAGATCAATTGCATGCCGCGTTTGGCGGGATCAATCGATTTGATTTTTATGAGGATAAACTTACAAGAAGCGCCGTGAATATTTCAGGTATTGGTCTAGAAGCACTCTCGCAAAGTCTGTGCCTTGTTTACACAAACACGACACGTTCGGCCAATGCGGTTTTAAAAGATCAAATTGAAAACACAACGACCAAAAAAATTGATAAGGATTTATCCGAGCTTTATGCCATAGTTGGACAAGCGGCGCGTGTTCTAGAAATACCAAAACCCAATGAAATGCTAATCGATTTAGGATTACTCTTGCAAGAAAGCTGGGCGATTAAAAAGAAATGCTCTGGCGCAATTAGCAACGCAGAAATTGATGATTTATACGAACTTGCGCTTAAAAATGGCGCGTTGGGCGGTAAATTATGTGGCGCGGGATCGGGCGGATTTATGGCGATGATTGTACCAACGGACAAGCAAGATCATTTTATCAAAGCCATGGGTGAAAACCGTGTGATACAAGTTGGCATTGATCAGCGCGGTGCCTGCATACTGCAACATGATCCAAGACGATGACAAAACGTCTCGTCATCCTTGATCAAGGCCTGTCACAAAAAGCGGGTCACTATTTTGAATATGATTATGCTCTGGCGTTAGAGGCTCAAAAACAAAATATAGATGTTCATATTTATACGCATAAAAACTGGAGCGAGAGTTTCGATTTCATCACGCCATATTTTAGTGTAAGTATTGGATCATTGGGAACGGGGCGTGATAAAGCGCATGCGTTTTTAGCCAAACTGCCAAAGAGTGTACGTGAATTATTGTATAAACCAGCGCGTCTATTTTATCGCGCCTTAACAGAATTTAAAGCGCACTCTAATAATCAGTTTGTTGCCGAAATAGCGCAACTATCTCTCAACTCTGATGATGTCATTTTGATCCCTAATGCATCGTATGATGACGCGCTTAATCTTGCGGGCACGGATAAAGCATTTAATATTTTATTCCGTCAATTACCACAAAGCCGTAGCGAAGAAAAAAGGTTGATGCAGCTTTTGCATAAAGATCATACTAATTTAACGATTTGGACAGACACAGATGATTTAACGCAGTGGCTCACCGCGCGCGGATTAAAAGCATCAACTCTGCCCATCCCAATGCATGTGCCAACACTCAATATTCAACCCGCCACGCCGTACACATTTGCGATATTGGGCCCTGCACGAAGTGAAAAAAACACGCAGATGATGCCTGATTTGATCCGTGATTTTGAACAAGAGTTGCGCGATGATAAGGTGGTCTTTGTGGTGCAAACGACCTGTATCAAAGGGCAAATTGTTGAACCAATTATTGATAAAACTATTAATGAATTAAAGAGATTAGTAAAAGAATTGCCAAATATTCGTCTTATTGATCATGAGTTATCGCAAGAAGAATTTTATACTGAGATCGCGCAATCTTCATGCTTGCTTATTCCTTATAACAAAGAGCGCTATCAAAACCGATCATCGGGCTTGTTGGTGCAAGCCCTGTTATGTGGTCGCCCCGCGATTGTTCCGAGGGAAACATGGATGGCGGGTCAATTACCATCAGAGCTTTCGAGATATATTTGGGATAATGATTTGGTTAAAACGTGCAGAAATGTTTTTAATACCAAACCTGATATGACAGCCATTCAAAAAGAGTGGCGCGCTAAACATAGCGCCCGAAAATGTATAAATTTATTAATGAAATAATTTAGGCGGCTTTAATGGAATTTCGTGCCTTAGAGACAATATCACCCGTCGATTGAGGGCGTCCAATATCGGCGAAGGCATTCTCTACGAATCCACAAATCATATGCTCAATTTTTAAATGAACCTCTTGGATGTGGTTGGTCTCTGTTGAGGGCACATTAAGCAATATATTGACCATGCTCGCTAATTTTCCGCCCGTTTCACCCGTTAAGGCAACGGTTGTAATGCCCATGTTACCAGCAGTTTTGACGGCTTCAATGATATTTTCACTGTTACCACTGGTGCTAATGCACATCAATAAATCACCCGCATCGCCAATGCCCATCAATTGACGGGCGAACACTTGGCTAAATCCATAGTCGTTACCAATGGCTGTGATGGCAGATGTATCAACCGTGAGAGAAATAGAAGGAAGAGGCGCGCGGTCTTTTTTATACTTACCCATGAGTTCGGCCGCCATATGTTGCGCATCAGCCGCCGATCCACCATTGCCACACCAAATGACCTTATTGCCACGCGCTATGGTTTCAATACAAGCTTGTGCTGTTTTGGCGATATCGTGCGCCATAACTTTGGCGCTTTGCGTTACGATAGAGGCTTGATCGAGATATTTTTTGATGTCACGTTCCATGTATGTATTTCCCAAATAATTTTCTAAAGTGTTATATTTAATTATGGATAACGTAACGGTCATCATACCTCATTACAACAAAAAAATAGAATTACAGCGCGCTGTGGACTCTGTGCTGGCTCAAGATTACCCATTATTTGATATTATCATTGTGGATGACGGGTCAGATGAAACTTTAGATTTGTATGAAAACGATTCTCGTATCCATATCTTAAGACATGATAGAAATAAGGGCGTCGCCGTTGCGCGCAACACGGGCGTTGAGAATGCCAAGGGCCCCTATATTACTTTTCTAGACAGTGATGATGAGTTTTGCGCAGGTAAATTGCGCGCGCAAATGACGTACATGATTGAAAGAAATATAAATACTAGCGTGACGAATGCTTATTTTGCTATGCTTAACAGCGACACATTACACAAACGCGAATTACCAGAACACATTAAAGAAGCATCCATAGCCAAAGGCCTTGGCATTAATTTTGGGTCGTGCTTCATGTTTCATAAAGACATTTGGAACAAAGCGGGGGGCATGGACAATCATTTAAGACGTTTGGAAGATTGGGATTGGTTGCTCAGGTTTTATAGCAAAGGGGGCAAGATACAATGCGCACCCATATATGGCTCGATTATCCATGTGGGATCGCCGCCATCCATTGATCATGTTGCCGAGGCCACGGGCTTTGTATCCATGCGGTTCAACAACCATTTTTACCGTCGCCAAATTCATGCGGCATGCGAGCTAGAACTCGCGAGTGTTTTTTTCTGGCATAAGAAATTTATGAAATTTGTTCGTCATTTTATCAGAGCGGCGAATTTTCATCCCATTATGGCGATAAGCTTTATTTTTAAAAGAGTTGTGCGTATCTTAAAGGGCGATGCCCCGCGATTTTTCAATTTATTTCGTTAATTTATTGACCACGATGATCAATCGCAAATTATAGGTTTATCGAAGATAAATGGTGCGCTCGACAGGACTCGAACCTGTAACCGCCTGGTTCGTAGCCAGGTACTCTATCCAGTTGAGCTACGAGCGCACATCTGATGTTAATCAAGAATGAACTCAATACCCTAAGGTTCGACCATTTGTCCAGTGTATTTCGCAAAAATAGTTCAATTATTGAGTGATAATGAAGGCTTATCTTGACAAACCATAGAGATAAAAGGCCTAATTACATGTGGAGAATCGAATATTTACGGTTTTATACGTTTTATATTTTGACAAAAAACGGTAAAACGGGGTATCGATAAGTCACTTGATTGGGCATTTATGTCCGAGATGTAAACATAACGGATTTAAAAAGGTTTAAAACCAATGAATATGATCAAAGCGCTATCCATTCTATCTGTCGCTATTTTGCCAGCTTTGGCCTCTACAGAAGCTATGGCTCAAGCCAAAGTCGCGATGTTAGAAACACAAAAAATGGATGTGACCGCAACATCTGGGATCAACGCTCCGCGCCGCCTTGTGATCACTGACCAACCTATTTCACGCGCAACGCCAAGCGCGGCTTCTGTATATCAATCCCCACGCCAAGTGAATGACATCACAGCCGATCAAATTATGAGTCGCGACAGTGCTGGTTTTACTGGTCTTGCGGGCAATAAAGTCACTGAGCTTAGCAATGATTTATTCAAATTACAGGGCGAGATCGCTCGCTTGTCTGATCAATTACTAAAGCTGGAACTTGATAGCCAACAAAAAGCGGCTGAATATTATGCTTCTACAGCAACGATCAACACTCAACTGCAAACGGGTACAACGCCGGGTAATCCGCGTCTTGTCGGCAAATTGGATATGGCACGTCAAAACTTAGATGCTTTATCTGAAAGCGTATCTGATTTTAACTCATTGGCGATTGATGCCTCTAACCAAGCCACAGTGTCAGCCTTTGTTCTTGATAGCATTCGTTCTGCTTATGGTTTGTCAGGGTCAACAGAACAAGATCACGCGCAACTCGCACAATTAGAAGATGCCGTTCTTGGATCAACAGTGGTTGTTGAGCGTCTCTTAAACAATATTAACGATGATATTGCGCGCTCTGCCGCGTATCTATCGGCTGAACGTTCAAACCTGCGTACATTATCCCTCGCTGTTTCAAATGGTGAGCTTTATGGTCGCTCACTGGCAAATCGTCCTTTTGCGAATGTGCCACAATCAGAAATTGCCGCGCGTTACCAAAATGCAGGTTATGCAACAGCGCCTATGGCTAGAAATGCGCAACTGCCAAACCCTGGAAGCCTAACATCTGGCCCTTTAATGTTTGATAATGAAACAACAGCAGGCATGACATCAATGGCGGCGCAACCAACATCGCCTCGTCCTTTGATGACGATCCGCTTTGATCGTGCCAATGTGGCTTACCAACAACCGCTTTATGTTGCTGTGAACGAGGCCATGGAAGTTTATCCCGATGCACAATTTGAAGTTGTGGCCGTATCACCTGGTCAAGGCAATGCCGCTAAATTGGCGATTGAAAATTCAAGATCACGTCGCAACGCCGAAGATGTGCTTCGATCAATGTCGCAAATGGGCGTGAACGCTGAAAAAGTGATTTTATCGAGTTCCACAAATCCAAACTCTGACGTAGCCGAAGTTCAACTTTACATCCGATAGTATAAAGACATCCCTATGTCATCTAGCGCATTCACCTTAGAAACAGAAGGCTTGTCATCAGGCAGTATTTGCGTACGTTTGGCCAAATCGCGTAGCGAAATTGAAGCCGCGCAAAAGCTCCGCTACACCGTATTCTACGAAGAGTGTGGCGCCGAGCCGGACGAGACAACCAAAACCAGTAAAATGGAAGTGTCTGATCTTGATTTTGTCGCTGATCATTTGATTGTTCTCGATACCGCGCTTCCCGAAGGACAACAAGTTGTTGGCAATTATCGCCTGTTACGCAAAGAAGCCGCCGAACGTTTTGGTAAGTTTTATTCTGAGGATGAGTATAATATTGATTGCTTGCTCGAATGCGGTGATAACTTGCTCGAATTGGGACGCACATGCGTTCATAAAGATTATCGCACGCGCCCTGTGCTCGAATTATTGTGGCAAGGCATTGCGGATTACGTGATGCACTATGACATACGCTATTTGTTTGGCTGTGCGAGCTTTATGGGCACCACAGATGCAGATTCTCTTGCCAATGAATTATCTTATTTATATCACCACCACCTAGCACCAGAAACTCTTCGTGCCCGTACATTGGATGACAAGTTTGTCGAAATGAACCGTATGCCCAAAGACGAAGTGGATGTCAAAGCCGCTATGTCTAAAATACCGCCGCTTATCCGATCTTATTTGCGCATTGGTGTGATGGTATCCGATGGTGCATTTATCGATCATCAATTCAATTCGGTGGACGTGTTTATCACTTTTGACATGGCGCGTTTAACCGATAAATATAAAAAACATTACAAAGTTGATAAGCAAGATGAACCTGTCCTTGCCAGCGTAACGCTCGTGTCTTAATACTTGTATATGGTTCTTTTTAGACAGATCACACGCATTATCTTTTTTTTGGTGTTCACGTTATGGCTTATGCCGTGCCAGTGGATCGCCAAATATCTTTACCCTGCTGACAAACATATCGTGGCACGTTTTTGGCATCGGAATATGCTCAAATTTTGTGGATTTAAAATTGATAAAGTGGGGGAAACGGCCACTGGCCCCGTTTTATTTTTAGCCAATCACGTTTCGTATTTGGATATATTGGTTTTAGGGGGCGTGATAAATGCCTGTTTTGTCTCTAAAGTAGAGGTCGCAAAATGGCCATTATTAGGCAAACTGGCGCAGCTCCAAAATACAATTTTTATAGACCGAGCGCGCACAAGGGGCGCTATTGAAAAAGGTCGGAAAGCTGTGCAAAGAGCTTTTTATCAAAAACGAAGATTAATTGTATTTCCCGAAGGCACTAACACAATTGGAAATGTGATGTTGCCATTTAAGCGCGCTTTATTAGAAGGGCGCACCATTCAAGGCTATAAAGTTCAACCCGTTTCAATCAATGTGCTCGCCGTTAATGGCGCACCCCTCAAGCATGATAAGGATTACGAAGTTTACGGTTGGGGCGACGTATTATTCATCAATCATTTTTGGACTTTATTAGGACAAAAATCCATTCATGTGCAGGTGACTATGTTGCCGTTTATACCCGTTCCAAATGATGTCATAACGCACGACACGATCAAACAAGCGGAAACCTTAATCACACAATCTCTTGACCTTGCACCTCTCACGGCGCTAGACAAACAAGATGCGCTCGTAGCTCAGTAGGATAGAGCAACGGTTTCCTAAACCGTAGGTCGTGGGTTCGATTCCCGCCGTGCGCACCAATTATTCCCTCACGTGTGTACTGGTCGCAAAACTCATAATTGACTTCGTGGCACACTGGTGGCACATTTATAGCTAACAAATCACAATAATTCATGATAAAAAACCTAGTTTTCGAATTAAGTTGTGCCGTGAGTGTGCCATTTGGCGTAATCCATTGCAAAGAACAATGATTTACAATAGATGTGGGGTATAAAGCTTCGGTTTATATAAATGGTGTTGCTATTAATTGTGCTTTATTGTAGCGTTTTGTCATGGCTACAATTCAAGAGCGTATCACAAAATCAGGGAAGAAAACATATCGCGTTATGGTGAGGCGTAAAGGTGCGCCAACTTTATCGGCTACGTTTGACCGCAAGACCGATGCCAAAGATTGGGCTATCGAGCAAG
>JBBKXB010000083.1:0-6664 GCA_037969255.1 Bdellovibrionales bacterium
GCGATGCGTAAATATCAATCGCATCAGCGCGGTAATGTGCTCTTTCTCATTTTGCTCGGCGTTGTGTTGTTTGCCGCCCTTTCTTATGCCGTGACCCAAAGCTTTGATGGCGGTAATTCCGCCTTGTCCAAATCATCCTTAAAAGCCTATGCCAATGATGTGATATTTTCAGCTGCCAACGTGGAAAAAGCCGTTAATAAACTCATCAGCAAAGGCGTGTCAGAGAGTCGTATATCCTTCACACGCGTGAGTGGTGATGGATATGAATTGACGCCTGCTTCCAATGCATCTGAGAAAGTTTTCAATGTGGCGGGTGGGGGCGCCAATTATCTCGATCCACCGCCAGATGTCCTTGATAGTATGCATAATGGCGAGAGTGGTTTTGGGGAGTGGTTTTTAACGGGCTCTAACGCGGTTGTTGGCGTCGGTAATAGCAATGAAGATTTAGTGGCAATTTTACCGTATGTAAGGAAAGATGTTTGTACATTTATAAACAACCAACTCGGTTATCCGAATGTTGACACCGCAACACCACCGCAAGATGAATTGACGATGAATGTCGCATCAAAATTTATAGGCCTATTCAACTCTAACACAAGAACTTTAGCGCCTGCGGGCACCAGTTATGAGAAAAAGAAAACAGGGTGCGTTCAAGGCAATAATGATCATTCTGGCTCAGATATCTCCGACAAGTACTATTTTTACTACGTACTTTACGCACGCTAAAAATACTTAAGCATCAATATTACGAACTTTAAGCGCATTTTCTTGGATGAAATTACGACGTGGTTCCACGACATCACCCATAAGCGTTGAGAACAATTCGTTGGCTTTTTCCGCATCTTTGACAGAGACCTGAAGCAAAGTACGCACCGTTGGATCAAGTGTGGTTTCCCACAATTGCTCTGGGTTCATTTCACCAAGACCTTTATAGCGTTGGATTTTGAGACCTTTGCGTGCGGCCACAAACACTTTGTTCACCAAATCATGAATACCATGAACGGGGGTTTTGTCTGTTTCTTTGATGGTCAATGTTCCTGTTGCGCCAAAGAGATCGTTCAGTAAACTTTGACGTGATTTGATGCGTTGTGCTTCAACACCGCGTAAGGCTTCTAAAGAAATCACCGCCTTTTGTTTCACACCGCGTTCAACACCGCGTATCTCGTAACCCATATTTTCTAAAGCTTTTACATCCCAAACACGTGGGCTGTTGGCTTCTCTATCCAGCATTTCAAGGCGTGTTTTGATGGTGTCAGCAATGGCTTGCGTTGGTGTTTCACTGGCAAACACGCCAGCTATGGCGGCTTGTTCAAGTGCGTACGGATCACCCGCTTTATATTGAAGATGCGATAGACCCAATTGGACACGGCGCAAATCGGTAATGTGTTGTTTGAGTTGCGCATCCGTAAAGACCGCGCCACCATTTACATTATAAACAACCTCGCCGCCAATGGCATCAAGAAGGTAATTTTCTAGATCGGATTCGTCTTTGAGATAGAGCTCGTTGCTGTTACCGCGTTTCACTTTGTAAAGCGGTGGTTGCGCAATATATAAATAACCTGAACTAATAAGCTCAGGCATTTGTCTAAAGAAGAATGTGAGCAAGAGCGTACGAATATGCGCACCATCAACGTCCGCATCCGTCATAATAACGATTTTATGGTAGCGCAGTTTTTCTAAATCAAAATCATCTTTACCAATCCCAGAGCCGAGCGCCGTGATAAGCGTTCCGATTTGATCAGAGCCAAGCATGCGATCAAATCGCGCACGCTCAACATTCAAAATTTTACCCCTAAGTGGCAAAATCGCTTGGTTTTTACGTGAACGCGCTTGTTTGGCAGAACCACCCGCACTGTCTCCCTCAACAATAAATATTTCAGATTTGGCAGGATCACGTTCTTGGCAATCGGCGAGTTTTCCAGGCAAATTGGACACATCCAACACACCTTTTCGGCGTGTAAGCTCTCGCGCTTTACGCGCGGCATCACGCGCCGCGGCGGCTTCAACAACTTTACCAACAATCTTTTTGGCGTCCGCTGGGTTTTCCTCGAGCCACGTTGATAAGGCTTCTGTGATCACTTGTTCCACCACAGGGCGAACTTCGGAAGACACAAGTTTTTCTTTGGTTTGTGAAGAGAATTTAGGGTCAGGCACTTTGACGGATAATACACATGTCATGCCTTCGCGCATGTCTTCACCAGACAGGCTCACTTTTTCTTTTTTGAGTAAACCATTGGCCTCGGCATATTGATTAACGCTACGTGTTAAGGCTGCGCGGAAACCCGCAAGATGCGTTCCACCGTCTTTTTGCGGGATGTTGTTGGTGAACACCAACATGGATTCGTTATAGGCTTCTGTCCAAACAAAGCTGGCCTCAACCGTGATGCCTTTGCTCTCGCCATTTACAGAAATATTAGGGCTAAAGATCGCCGTTTTTGAACGGTTTAAATACTCAACAAAATGCGTGATACCACCTTCGTACATGAAATGTGTTTCGCGTGGTTCATCACCGCGTTCATCGCGGAAATTAATGGATACGCCACTGTTCAAAAACGCGAGTTCGCGGAAGCGATATTCTAATGTGCCGTAGTCAAATTCAGTTTGTGTGAATGTTTCAGGAGAGGGCAAAAAGCGAATCTCTGTTCCTTTTTCCTTGCCTTGCTCACCAACAGATTCAAGTGGTTTTTCAGCCACACCATCGCGGAAACGACAGTGCCATTCTTTGCCATCACGCCAAACGCGCAAATCGAGCCACGTGGACAATGCGTTCACAACGGACACGCCCACACCATGAAGACCGCCAGAAACTTTGTAGCTGTTTTGGTCAAATTTACCGCCCGCATGGAGTTGAGTCATGATCACTTCGGCGGCAGAAATGCCTTCTTCTTTATGGATGTCCACAGGAATACCTCGACCATCATCGCGCACGCTCGCAGAGCCATCTTCGTGAAGCGTGATATAAATTTCAGTACAATGACCAGCAAGCGATTCATCAATCGCGTTGTCCATAACTTCATAGACCATATGGTGAAGGCCAGAGCCGTCATCAGTGTCCCCAATATACATACCGGGGCGTTTGCGTACCGCATCTAGACCTTTGAGAACTTTAATGGAATCGGAGCCGTATTCAATCGGCGTATTGTCTGCTTTTTCTGCTGTGTTTGTCATGCCAACAACTCTAGAGAGATGGCGCGTCCATATCAATCATTAAAGCTTGAGTTTTCCCCATATTTAAGCCATTTAATGCATTTTTATCAGCCGAAGTGACGAATACTTGTCCACCATCTTCTCCATAACTAAAAAGTGCGCTGAATAATGCCTTTTGCCTTGCTTGATCGAGATGCGAGGCAATGTCATCAAACAACAATATTGGCTTAATATCGCGTTCATCAATGAGCATTTTTGTTTGTGCCATGATGAGGGCAATCAGCAATGCTTTTTGTTCCCCCGTTGAAGCCAACCGCGCATCTTGATCCTTTTGCGCGTATGAAATTGTGATATCGGTGCGGTGCACGCCCACCGAACAATGCCCGTTTTCGCCGTCTTTTTTACGCGCCCGTTGCAAGGCTTCGTTCATGTGCTTTTCTAAAATAAGCGCTGGTTGGTTATCAAGCAATCCCGCCTCCATAAACCCATTCATATGAATGACAGGTTTAGGGAACGTTTTACCATCATATATGTCAGTATTTAAATAAGGTGTAATACGTTTGAGCCAACTGATGCGCGCCGCTGCGATACTTGAAGCGCTGTGGGCAGCATCGAGTTCAAGCCCAGAAAGCCAGCTATCTTGATTGGTGCGACCTTCTTTTAACAATCTCATACGTTCCGTGACCGCTTTTTCGTAGCGCGTGATACGCCCTGCATGCGCGGGATCAAGGGCGAACACAAGCCTATCTATAAAACGCCTGCGTCCTGCGGGCGCTTCGGCAAGAAGGCGATCCATGGCGGGCGTTAACCAGTGCGCTGTGACAATCTCGGCCAAATCTTTTTGCGTAGCATTTTCGTCTGCACCAATCGTGATACCGCGCCTTGCCATACCAGATTGCCAGCCCGTAGAAATTTCTAAGCCGCTCTCAAGTTTGCCTTTGACGCCCCAACCCATCGCGTGATCGGCATTTTGCATCATCATTTGCGCCATCGTGGCACCGCGTAAACCTCGCCCAGGGGTAAGAAGGCTTATGGCCTCTAGGATATTGGTTTTCCCCAACCCATTGGCACCAACAATTGCGTTGACCGCACCAAACTCTGGCAAAGTTTTTTGCTCAAAATTTCTAAAATTAGCTAGCTGTAATTGTGTAACGCGCATGCTAAGATATTGACGTTATGTCAGAGCAAACACAATCCTTATCATTTCAAACAATAGATATTAGTGATTTATCACAAGTGACTAAAGCTTATGAAATGCGGTGTAAAATGTATGTTGCTAATGGAGATCCATACACTATGTCAGATCATAGATTTCCAGACTTGAAAGCCTATGCGCAGTATTTAGGTAATCATCAAAACAAAGAATTTATTGTGATTGATAATAACAGTGCTGGTTTCTACGCATACTCATTTAATCACAAAAAAAATCCAGATGGTGGGTATGTTCATATGATATATCTAGATGATAAACAGCGCGCAAAAGGATATGGACACCGTATTTTTGACAGAATTATAAGCCATTGCAAAAGAGAGAATATTGCGTCTTTAGTTTTGCATTCAAAAAAAGAAAATCAAACCAATCAAGAGATTTACACAAAACTCGGCTTTAAATGCTTAGGTAATGTTGATGATTCAGGTTTTCTACTAAAATGGGAAATGATCCTATAGATCAAACACGCATTGGCATTAATACGAACAACGCTGATGGATCACCACTATCTGTAACGATCACAGGCGCGGCGAGATCAGCAAACGCGATACGACATGCATCACCTTCGATTAATGTTGAGCAATCAAGCAAATAACGGGCGTTAAAGCCTATTTCGATTTGCGTGCTATCATTGTTAATTTCAACTTCTTCCGTGGCGCTTCCGCTATCCGCGCTTTGTGTGGACAATGTCATGGTTTTACCCTCGACGGATAATTTCACACTGCGTGTTTTATCAGAGATGGTTGATACACGGTCAACGGCGGCTGTGAGTGCCTTTGGATCAACTTCAACAATATTGTTATTGTCTTTAGGGATCACGCGGTCATATTCAGGGTATGTGCCGTCAATAAGGCGCGTTGTCAGGATGACTTGGTTGAATGTGAAGCGTGCTTTGTTAGGGGAAATAGCAATCGTGATTGCATCGCCGCTGTCCTCGGACAATTTACGGATTTCAGCCACGGCTTTGCGCGGTAGAATAATCGCTGGCATATCTTCGGCGCCTGATGGAAGAGGCATTTCAAAACGTGCCAAACGGTGGCCATCTGTGGCGGCCGCACGAAGCATCATCACGCCCTCCACATCCATTGTATGAATATAAATACCGTTTAAATAATGGCGGGCTTCGTCCGTGGACATCGCAAATTTTGTTTTATCAATAAGTGTGCGCAATACGTTTGCTGGAATTTTGAATTCACATGAAAATTCACCCGCACCAAGCTCTGGGAAATCAGCGGCTGGCAGACATGATAGGCGGAAATTTGAACGCCCTGATTTAACGGAGACTGTGTTACCGCCATCATTGAGCGTAAATTCTACTTTGGATTTATCGGCCATTTTGCGGATAATTTCAAAAAGTGTTACGGCAGGCACCGTTGTGGCACCGCCTGCGCTCACTTCAACGGACAGTGTTTCGTTAATCTCAAGTTCCATGTCGGTGGTGGTCAGCATCAAGCGTTTGCCCGCTTGATCGGCGGCCAGTTTTACATTGCCCAATATGGGCACGGTGTTACGGCGCTCAACTGCAGATTGCACATGAGACAGTGATTTTAAAAGGGCGTCGCGTTCAATAGTAAATTTCATAGTTTTAATAAACTCCTCATTCCTTTTAGCGCCAAGTGCTAAAGAGGGCAAGGGGGCTTTTTATCCCCATCGTTTGTCCCATTTTATTCATTTTGATTAATTACCCAACAAGGGCACGGCGTACCAATTCAACTTCGTCTTTGAATGAAGGGTCTTCATTCATCAATTGGTCGATCTTTTTAACCGCATGCATGACAGTTGTATGGTCACGCCCGCCAAACTTACGGCCAATTTCTGGCAATGATCTTGGTGTGAGTTTCTTGCACAAATACATGGCGACTTGACGCGGGCGGGCGACAGCGCGGGCACGGCGTTCCGAGAGCAACTCTGTCATTTTGAGCGCGAAATGCTCGGCGACTTTGCGTTGAATCTCGTCAATCGTGACGCGGCGATCATTAGCGCGTAACAAATCAGACAAAACTTCTTGGGTCATATCCAAATTAATAGAACGATCCGTAAGGTCAGCATGGGCGATGATGCGGTTTAAGGCACCTTCGAGTTCACGCACACTTGATGTGATTTTATGCGCCAAAAATTCTAAAACAGGAGATGGTACATCAGTTTCTAAAGCTTTTGCTTTCGATGCGACAATACCGTAACGCAATTCAAATGTGGCGGGTTGTAAATCAACGACCAGACCCCAACCGAGGCGTGAACGAAGGCGTTCATCAAAGCCGTTTAAATCAGAGGGCGCACAGCCAGCCGAGATTACGATCTGTTTACCAT
>JBBKXB010000084.1:0-3064 GCA_037969255.1 Bdellovibrionales bacterium
CTGATCGCACGGTCTTTATGCTTGCGCCCATTATGATGATGACGCTTGCGTTGCTGGCATGGGCGGTGATCCCTGTTGATTTGGGCTGGGTTGTGGCTGACATTAATGTCGGCATTTTGTACTTATTTGCTGTGTCATCGGTGGGTGTTTATGGCGTGATGCTCGCGGGTTGGGCGTCCAATTCACGCTACGCATTTTTGGGCGGATTACGCTCTGCCGCGCAAATGGTATCGTATGAAGTGTCCATGGGTTTGGTGATTGTGTGCGTATTGCTCGCTGTTGGTTCGCTTAATTTAACAGACATCGTTATGACGCCTCGTGTGTGGTGGGTTGAGATTTTATTATTGCCGATGTTTGTCGTGATGCTCGTGTCCATTTTGGCCGAAACAAACCGCGCGCCATTTGATTTACCCGAGGGTGAATCTGAATTATCGGGCGGTTTCATGGTTGAATATTCGGGCATGGCCTTTGCGTTATTCTTTTTGGCTGAATACGCCAATATGATTTTAATGTCAGCCATTACAGTCGTCCTATTTATGGGCGGGTGGTTGCCACCTTTTGGGATTGAGGCACTCGCCATCATCCCTGGCTTTTTATGGTTCTTTGCAAAACTCATGCTCATCTTATTTTTCTTTGTTTGGGTGAGGGGATCGGTCCCGCGCTACCGTTATGATCAATTGATGCGTTTGGGGTGGAAGATATTCTTGCCATTCACGTTGTTTTGGACAGTCCTTATGAGCGCAACAATGTTGTACTTCGGAGGACTTCCCGCATGATAAAATATCTTGATAAATTATTCCTAGGCGAACTTGTCCGCGGTATGGGTTTAACGCTCAAATACATCTTTTTTAAACCGCGGGTGACCATCAATTACCCCTATGAAAAAGCGCCATTATCCACACGTTTCCGCGGTGAACACGCGTTGCGTCGTTATCCCAATGGTGAGGAACGTTGTATTGCGTGTAAATTATGCGAGGCTGTATGCCCCGCACTTGCCATCACCATTGAGTCCGAGGAACGGGACGACGGATCACGCCGTACCACGCGCTATGACATTGACATGACCAAGTGTATTTATTGTGGTTTGTGCGAGGAAGCATGCCCTGTGGATGCGATTGTCGAAGGGCCTAATTTTGAATTTGCCACTGAAACACGCGAAGAATTATTTTATGATAAAGCGCGCTTGCTTGATAATGGTGACCGCTGGGAAGGGCAAATTGCCTCGAACCTTGCCAAAAACGCAAAGTATAAATAAATATTGACGTAATATAGACGGTTGTTTTACAGTTATCCCATGAACAGTAACTCACCACTCGTTGAAAAATTTGAAAACGCGACTTATTTAGCCCAAAACTCAACAGGTTCATTGATGTTAAAGCTTACACCATTGGTTTCTTTTTTTGCGGCAAGCCAGCATGCAAGTGAAGGGCAAACGGCTTTTGTAATGGTATTGTCGTTGGGTTTGTCCATAGCATCTTACGGCATCGCCTCTAATGCCACGCCATTATTTTTAAGTAAGTCTTTTGAAATCAATCAATCTATAAAAGGGCTAGAAGCGCGTGATCTGGCCTCAAAACTGTCTGTGTCAATGAAGAGGGCGGCTATATGGACAACACTCACCACACACGCTCTTCTTGTGTGCGCTCTCAAATAAAAAAACGCCCTGAATAATCCAGAGCGTTTTATAATAAACTTAATTTTTTTTAGAAACTTACAGGGAAATAATAATTAACCGTGAGTGTTTCTGCGCCTGGATTGTCATCATAAAGTCCAGCGTTAGATAAATGTGTTAGCTCGAGAGAGGCACGTCCTTTGGTTGGGAATTGATAACCCAGTTCTAACCCTGTGCGAATTTCAAAGGCTCCACCTAAATCCATGCCGCCCCCTTGACGATACAAACCAGGGGCTACTGAAGGTGTGAAAATGAAGTTATCACCAAAGAAGAAATCGCGTTTGATACCAAGACCAGCCCATGCTGATCCATCAACCGCTACTTGTCCTGCCACAAAAGGGGATATACCCAAAGCGTATGAATGACCCCAATGATATTCGGCAACACCTGCCAATTCTTCGTCTTCATCTTTATCAATGATATGCATGTAACCAACCCCTAACTTTACGAGGTCGGGCTTGCCTGTTTCTCTAGGTTGATACCATTCTTGGGCATGGGATGATGTGGCTGTGAACAGACCCATCATCATTAAAATTGTTAGTAACTTACGCATTATTTCTCCTCTAAGACATATTTAAACTGTTATTATTACTTACTTATTTTTAGTATTTACTAAGAATCAGGGTTTTGTCTAGATGTGGGCGCAAATTAGTGCATAAAAACGAATAAAGCGCGTGCGGGGAATTGCCACAGATATGAATCCCCCTTACAAATAGTACCCATTATGATAGCCGATTTGATTTTTTATGTGTTTGCGCTTGTGCTGATTGTCAGTTCATTAATGGTGATCACAGCAAAAAACCCAGTGCATGCTGTATTGTTCCTAGTGTTTGCGTTTTTCAACGCGGCGGGATTGTTCGTGATGCTCGGCGCAGAGTTTTTGGGAATGATATTGGCGATTGTTTATGTCGGCGCGGTCGCGGTTTTGTTCCTGTTTGTCGTGATGATGCTCGATATCGATTTCGTGTTGATGCGTAAAGGCGCGATGAAATATGTGCCAATGGGTTTGATATTGGGCGCAATATTATTGTTTCAATTCACCATTCTATTAAGCCATTGGGATCACACGCCATCAGCCACGCTTGAGAGCGCGTCTCTTGCCAAAAGCAACGCACATGCCATTGGCGAACAACTCTACACTCAATATATGGTGCCGTTCCAATTGGCGGGTTTGATATTATTGGTCGCTATGATCGGTGCGATTGTCCTAACGCATCGCCGCCGTGTTGGTGTGCGTCGTCAAAATATCAAAGCGCAAACCACACGTGATCGCAATGTTGCCGTGACGTTGGAAAAACCAATAAGTGGTGCAGGAGTGGAGTTATAAAATGCCAGTTGAACCCACACAATTTTTATTACTTGCTGCCATCATATTCACGATTGGCGTGTTTG
>JBBKXB010000085.1:0-11949 GCA_037969255.1 Bdellovibrionales bacterium
CCCGCATTGCGTTCCCAGCCGTAGCCTTCATATTGTTTGGCGAGTTCGCTCATTAACTTGTCGCGATAGACCTTGGCGATGATACTGGCGGCGGCGATTTCTTTAATGAGCGCATCACCGCCAATTATGGCTTTAGTGCTTTGGGGGAAGTGTGGGGGTACTTTGTTGCCATCAATCATAATTGAAGTGCCTGAGATATTTAAATCGTCATATGCGCGTTTCATGGCGAGGAATGTGGCTTGCAAGATGTTGATCTCATCAATTTCTTCGACACTGGCCTGGCCAATCGCAAATTGAGCGTGAATGGTGAGCCATGCCGATAAGCTTTCACGCTTTTTAGCCGTTAATTTTTTGCTGTCGGTGATCATCTCCATTTCGGGTGCGCTTTTGATGTGATCGGGCAAGATACACGCGCACGCCACAACGGGCCCAGCCAGTGGACCTCTTCCAACTTCATCAATGCCGATTATAGTAGAAGAGAAAAGATTCAAGCTTCGCCTTTGATCTTCGCAATCAATAGCACAATCAATGACAATGTTGCCGACACGAATACAGGCGCAAGGGAGTACATGAGTTTGATCGCAAATATACCGCTCGCAAACATGGTGAAGTATACAATGATCGTGATGAGGAGGGCGAGAGCTAACCCTTTATCCATAAAGGCTGATTTGTTTTGATTGCCAAGCATTGCCACCAAATATAGTGGCGCAAGCGTATAAATAAGACTCATGGCATCAAAAATAAACTGTACGGCATTACCAATCGCAAGCGATAAAATCGCGGTGATAACAATAAGCACAACCATCGTTACGCGTGAAAATGTGATATAAGCTTTGTCATTATTCTCGAAGCGTTTTGTGAAGAAATTTTTACCGATAATGGATACAAAATTATAGGCATTGGCGCTTTGTGTGGACATGGTTATCGCCAAAATAATCATGGCAATAAAGCCTAAAGCCCAAGGATTGATAACATCGTCACGCAAGAACATGGTGACATAAGCCTTGGCTGGGTCAAGGTCAGGAATGTTGAATTTTAAACCCATACCAAGCCAGATTAGCGTTAATGTCATGTATAACAGCATCAATCCGCATAATGGAAAGGCCCATTTGATAACCTTTCCACTTTTGGCAGAGAATATACGTTGATAGGCATCTGGTAGCACGAGCATCAAGATCACACCTATCAAAAATAGCGCGATATTATCTTCTATGGGGTTGCTCATGAGTGTTCCAAAATCAAGAACATCACTGGCTTGTGGCATCACCATAAAAGGAATGAGCCCAAGCGATAGAATAAAGAAAAATTGAAGAGTATCAGTGATGATTACCGATTTATAACCACCAATCGCAAGATACATAGACAAAACAATCGCAACAACGCTTACGCCCATCCATGCTGGGATATCCAAGATGTTGGCAAACATATTGCCAGAGACATTAAATTGTAGCCCGATCAACATCACGGCGAACATCAAAATGATAATGGATGACATTTTTTCAGTGTATGTTCCAACGCGGTCACGCACCACTTGGGAAATCGTCACATAATTATGCTCAATGGCTTTGAGCCTGAGTTGCGGACCAATGCAATAATGGTAAATCATACCAAACATAACACCAAATATGAGCCAAATATTACCGTAGCCGATCATGATCCCAGAGGTAATCCAGAGCGCGATCCCTCCGCCATCACGGAAAGAGGCAGCAAGAGATGCCATCGTTGGAATGATACCGACATTACGGTTACCAATGATGAACCCTTGATTGTCCTCTCGGCGCACAAGGTAAATACCAATAGCCACTAGCAAAAGGAAATAAAGACCAATAATGGTCACGGAGGCAAATTGTAATTCTGTCATGTGCATAATAATGCGCAAATAGAGGATAAAATCAAATATTCAAAGCAAACTTATGCACAATTGTATACGCTCAACTTAGCGGCTTCTACCAAAGTGACGTCCACGAGAACCGCGAAACGGATTACTCAATTGACGCGCATTGGGGTCACGGCGCGGTGTGTTATCAGGTGCGCTCTCTAAAGTTACCACTTTTTTCATGTTGTCCGTAGGCGTATTTGATTGTGTTGTTTTAGTCATTTTTATCTATCCTTTTTCTATTGTTATCCTAAAGTTCGTCCAATGACTTCTTGGAGGTCAGGAGCGAGATTTGGTGCTACTTGAATACGTTTGATCTGCACTTCCATCATATCACGTAAATCCGCACAGTATGTTTTATAAGGGCGGAACGGTGTGAACAGGCGACCTGCGATCATGGGATTTATTTCATTAAGTTTAATGATCGCATCGGCGAGTAATTTATACCCTGCGCCATCATCGCTGTGGAATTGGAGCATGTTTAACATTGCAAATCCGCCGAATACCGAACGCACGCGGTTTGGATTGGTCCATTTGAATAAATCCATTTGGATCAACTCTTTGATTTTTGCCATGGTTGTCGAGCGATTGGCGCTCACATGCAAGGAGAACCATTTGTTAAGCGCGAGCTCGTTCTCATTATAACGATCATAATAATCTTGCATCAATGTTTCAAACGTATCGCATGTCTCGCAATCGCTCACGCACGCTAATGCGCCCATACGATCGGTCATCGTGTCGGCTTTGTTGTACTGATCTTTGACCAAATTGATCACAGCGTCATTAATATCGACTGATAAATACCCGAGCATTAAATTACGCAAAGCACGCACACCTTGCGCTTTGGGAGATAGCATATCATCGTGCGTTTCTTTAGATAATGCGTCATAAAGAGCGCGTATTTTGGTTGAATGCGATTTGGTTAGCGCTTTTTTCAATGCGTTGCGCGCGTCATCGGCTTTTTTAGGATCGCTAATCTTTTGTGATTGAATGACCGTGGTGAGGGACGGGAGCGCCAATAATTGCGCCTTTAATCCTGCTTCTTCTTTGCTGTCAAGAACAGCATCCCAAGCGTCAATATATTTTGAATCTATAGTGTGACTTGGATTATCTTGTAAGGCTTGGATTTCCATCATCGCTAATGATTGACCACATTCCCAACGGTTAAATCCATCCGTGTCATGCGTCATTAGAAAGCGCAGATCAGCAGGTGTTAAGTCATGTTTTAAAATAACGGGCGCGCTAAAGTCACGCAAAATTGAGGGAACAGGTTTGCTTGTCACATTTTCAAACACAAACTCATCAGCTTGTTTTGTCAAATAACACAGTTTTTCGGTGATTTCTTTACCATCACTCCCAATCAATCCAACCACAATGGGTACGGGCACGGGTTTTTTAATATGGTCATTAAGCTCTTGAGAAAGCTGTAGTGTGTATGTGTTATTATTGTCATCGTACGTGCCTTTGGCTGTGACGACAGGTGTCGAGGCTTGCGTATACCAGTTCCAAAATAGCGAGAGATCGCTATTGTTTGCATCCTCAAGAGATTTTACAAAATCTTCGCACGTTGCGGCCTCGCCATCATGGCGTGAAAAGTATAAATCAGTGCCTTTACGGTATGATCCTTTGCCTTTGGTGCGCTCTAATAATGTACGCATCATACGGATCACTTCACACCCTTTTTCATACACGGTGGCGGTGTAAAAATTATTAATCTCAATATAGCTATCGGGGCGAATAGGGTGCGCCATAGGGCCTGCATCTTCGGCAAATTGATGTTGGCGAAGGAAGTTCACATCTTGGATGCGCTGCCAGCTTTTGCCCATGCAAAACGCCGCAAAATCAGTTTCACGAACCGTTGTTAAACCTTCTTTAAGCGTGATTTGAAACCAATCGCGACATGTCACGCGGTTACCAGACCAATTGTGGAAATATTCATGCCCCACAACGTCATTAATGCGTTGGAAGTCAGTGTCGGTGGAAGTTTCAATATCCGCAAGTACCACTTGTGCATTAAAGATATTAAGTGATTTGTTTTCCATTGCGCCATAATTGAAATCACTGACCGCAACAATGTTAAATATATCCAAATCATAGATGCAGCCGTACGCATCCTCATCCCATTTCATGGATTTGATAAGACTGCGCAGCGCAAACTCTGCGCGCGGCTCATCACCCGCACGTACATAGACGTACAGATCAACTTTACGGTTTTCGGACGTCGTAAATGTGTCGTGAATATGTGCCAAATCACCAGCGACAAGCGCGAATAAATACACAGGTTTCATGTGTGGATCTTCCCAAATGGTGAAGTGACGATTATTGTCTAAATCACCTTCATCCGTTCTGTTACCATTACACAAAAGTACGGGGAATTTGGTTTTGTCACTTTCGATACGCACCGTAAAGATGCTCAATACATCGGGGCGATCATAGGTGTATGTGATAGAGCGAAAACCCTCGGACTCGCATTGTGTACACAACATGCCGTTGGACGCGTATAGTCCCTCGAGGCGGGTGTTACCCGCAGGGTTGATGGTCGATGTGACTTCCAATGTAAATTCATCAGGCACAGTGTCGAACGTCATATCGTGGGGCGTTAAAACAAACTTTGCATCCTCGCCATTAATTTTGGCCGATACTTGGTCTTGGTTTTCACCATTAAGGATCAAATGCGCCTCGCTTGGCGTGCCAGCACGGCGTTTAAATTTTTGCGTGCTCGTGACAATCACTTTGTCGACATCTTGTATATCAAAATTGATATGAATATCGCTACGATCAAAGGGCGTAGGGGTATAATCTTTTAAAAATTTGGTTTCGGCTTTATGCGGTGGAATCGGATTTTCATGCGTCATGACTTGAATGTAGCATGATTATTTAAAAAGAAAACCTGTCTATATTATCTAAATTGTCTGTTAAAAGCTCTTGGCAATACGAATCTTTTTTCAAATTCAAGCTCCCCTAATAGAGTATTTGCAAAATCAATTTTTTCTGATCTGGATAGGAACTCATTTGTGCTAGCTTTTAAGTTACCAGCTAGATTGTTGTGATCGCTACATACACATACGTCTAATACTGATTGAATAGCAGCCTTCTCGTACATAGCAAAAGCAAGATCAAGCGCTAAAAGCTGTAAGGCAAGATCAGCCTTGTTTTTAGTTGAATCAACCCAGTTAGCGGGTACCATTGATTCAGGAATTTCTTTTAAACGACCGCGCCCAGACATAAATTTAATTTCAACTGGTCTCTCTAGAGCTTTAGACATTGCAACAGCTTCGGCGAAAGCACGCGTTAAGAAGTAGGTATGTTTAGTGTCTGAAAAATCTTTTGGCACACCACTAGCATTATCTGGTACACCGCGATCTTCAACGCTTTTAAATGAAATATGTTTTTTAGCCATGATTAATTCTCCGATTCAGATATACATAACACAAAAAAAGGATATGTCAATTATTTCTTCATGGGATCAAAGCCATCGCTTTGCTCAATTTGGTCATCTTTTTTAGCGCGATGCGCTTCAACCATCTCGAACACAGATGCCAGCATTGGCTCTACGCCATCACCAGAGACCGCACTGATCATAAATATCTTTGATTTAGAATGCTTTGTAAAAGCCTTTTCAAGTTTTGCTTTAACTTTATCATCCAAGGCATCGCATTTGTTAATGGCGATAATTTCCTGTTTTCGGGCAATGCCATGTCCGTATTCTTCGAGTTCATGGCGTATTGTGTCGTAATCTTTGATAGGGTCGGTGGCTGTGCCATCAATCATATGGACGAGAGCGGCGGTGCGCTCTACATGACCTAAGAAGCGATCACCAAGGCCTTGGCCTTCGCTCGCGCCCTCAATTAACCCAGGGATATCGGCAAACACCATTTCATGATCACCAAGGCGCGCAACGCCTAAACCAGGGTTTAATGTGGTAAACGGGTAATCGGCAATTTTAGGTTTTGCACCACTCACGGCGCTTAAAAATGTTGATTTCCCTGCGTTTGGTAAGCCGACGATGCCCGCATCCGCAATCAATTTAAGCTTTAAAAACAATGTCGTTTCAACACCCGGGAAACCAGGGGTCGACTTGCGCGGCGCTTGATTGGTGGAGGATTTATAATGTGCGTTACCAACGCCGCCGTCACCCCCTTTGAACAAAAGTATTTTTTCGCCTTCGACGGTCATATCAGCCAAAATGGTTTCTTGATCTTCGGCCAATACTTGTGTGCCAACAGGGACACGTAAAATGCAATGTTCGCCCGATTTACCCGTGCGTTGACGCCCCATGCCGTGTTGACCGCTAGGGGCTTTGTAATGTTGTTGAAAGCGGTAATCAATGAGTGTGTTGAGATTGTTGACCGCCTCGATATACACATCACCGCCACGTCCGCCGTTGCCACCATCGGGACCACCGCGTTCAACGAATTTTTCACGGTGAAAAGATACACAGCCGGGGCCACCATGTCCGCTTTTCACATATATTTTTGCCCAGTCGAGAAATTTCATGCTGTTATATCTATGTCATCACGGTATATTACACAAGATGAAAGACGCAAATACACATAAAGTCGCCATTGCCATTGGCTCTAATGTCGGGGATCCACAAGATAATATAAAGCAATCTTTGGCTTATTTGTCTGAATTTATAGATGGCTTAAATTGCGCCAGCCTTTATCAATCGGCGCCTATGTACGAGACCAATCAAGGCGTGTTTGTGAATACAGTTGTGGTGGGCAATACGACATTAAAGCCTCTGACTTTGCTTGCTAACCTTAAAGAAATTGAAGTGATTATGGGGCGTATGAAGACAATGCGGAATGGTCCGCGTTTGATAGATTTAGATATAGTGCTATATGACGATCAAATTATTAGACTAGACGCGCTCAGCGTGCCCCATCCGCGTATGAGCGAGCGCCCGTTTGTGATGATACCGCTAAATGAATTAATGCCCAATTATGAGCATCCCGTTTTCAAAAAATCGATCAATGATATGACACTGAACCTGAAATATGATGCCAATGACCTTATTAAACTTTGATAAGCCAATGGTGATGGGTATTGTGAACGCCACACCAGACTCGTTTTCGGGTGATGGGGTGATGGATTTAGATACCCAAGTTAAGCAGGCGCTTAACATGATAGAAGAGGGCGCTGATATTTTAGATATTGGCGGTGAGAGCACGCGCCCTGATGCGACACCGATTGACCTTGAGGAAGAATTATCGCGTGTGTTGCCTCTCATTGGCGCTTTGCGCGCTCACACGAAAGCTTTAATATCAATTGATACAATGAAGAGCGAAGTTGCCCGCCAAGCCTTAATGGCTGGCGCTAATATCATCAATGATGTCACTGGCGGACGAGGGGACGATGATATGCACACTGTAATGTCAAAAGCATACTGTCCTGTCATTTTAATGCATAACAAAGCCAGTTGGCAAAAGGCTCATGGTGACGTGTCTAAACGCGCCTTTGATGCGCCAAAATATAAAGATATTATGGCTGAGCTATGCGCAGACATGAAAGAGTTTGCTAATGATGCGATACAAGCGGGGATTTCAAAAGAAAACATCATTCTTGATGCTGGTATTGGCTTTGGCAAAACGGTTCAACAAAATTGTTTGATTATCAAAGAGTTAAAACAGATCAAAGCACTTGGTTATACCGTGTTATTAGGCCCGTCACGCAAATCATTTATAGGTCAAGTTTTGGACGTATCAGCCGATGACCGCCTCGAAGGCACGATGGCAACAGTGGCTTTAGGCATCGCAAACGGAGCTGATGTCGTGCGCGTGCATGACGTGAAAGAGATACGCCGTGTCGTTGATATGACATGGGCCATAAAAAATTCTTGATATCAACATTATTACTTTCTATAAACAATAAACAAGGAGTTTTTATATGGCTAATTATGCACGATTATTTTGTGGCGAACTTGATGCTGAGTACACACGAGATACGGAAGAAAGATACTTACTTATGAAGAGTGAATTTAGCAGTAAAATGGAAGGTGTTATTTCCCGAGGATTTATACCCACTGGAACACCGAGCCTTACTTTTAATGAAGTTGCTAGAAAATTGGAAATAGGACAGCTCGCCCAAAGAAATGACAATAAGGTTTATGAGAGTTTTCAAAGAACAGACCAGTTCGATATAGTTGATGACGCTCAATATATAGGTTACAGAATGGCTTTAGGTGATAATAGCACTGCTTTTTGTGAGCATATTGAGGCTACGATTAATCAGGGTTGGAAAATTCTAGGTGGTCCTGTAGCTGTGCGTGCTCATGGTAAAACCATTCATGGTCTTGCATTCATAAAATTATGCCACCCATAATAATAAAAGCCCCACTGACCATAGCGGGGCTATTGTTACTATCTTTAATAGATTTTAATTAGAGGCTGCTTGTTCCAAAGTTGGATCAATGATGTTCACAACAGGCTTGTTACCAGCTTTACGCGTGAATTTTACAACCCCGTCCATAAGCGCGAATAATGTATGGTCTTTGCCAACGCCAATGTTGTGGCCAGCGGCGTATTTAGTACCGCGTTGACGCACGATGATGTTACCAGCCAATACGTGTTGGCCGCCAAAGCGCTTAACACCAAGCATTTGTGGGTTGGAATCGCGACCGTTCTTGGAAGAACCACCAGCTTTTTTATGTGCCATATCTTAATCTCCTAGTTTAACTTGTTTGCTTAAGCGACTTTAATATCAGTGATTTTAATAATCGTTTGATATTGACGGTGACCTTTTTTACGGCGGTAATTGTGACGACGTTTCTTTTTGAAAATGATCACTTTTTTATCGCGGTTTTGTTCGACAACTTCAGCCATAACTTTAGCGCCTTTAATGGCATCGCCAAGTTTTGCGCCTTTGTCATCGCCAGTCATAAGAACTTCTAATTCTAATGAATCACCGATTTCGGCGTCTAATCTTTCAACGGTAAGTGTGGCGTCTTTAGTAACTTTATACTGTTTACCGCCTGTGCGTACGATCGCGAACATATCTTTATCTCCTGTTATTGAATGCGCTTTATAGGGGAATCAGGGCGCTCATGTCAAATGTTTTCACCAGAAAAAATGGTTATTTTTGACATGAGCGTGATTTATTTCACTGTGGCGCGCATTTTGTGCCCATATAAAACCATTCTTGACCAGCCTTAGCGTGGTGTTTTGGCAACATAATGACCGTGTTATTAAAAGGCGCGACAATCTTTTGCCCATCATGTGATGTGGCCAATACTGTGCCGCCTTTGACATTTTGCATGTGCGCCCACTCTTGCGTCAGTTTTCCACCCTCTAATGGAACCTTCACAAGCTCTTTCCCTTCATAAACCAATGTGGGTTTGTGTGTGGCTTGTTTTGAGTAATAACTGTCGACCAGTCCAAAAAATATCAGCGTTTGTATAATAGAGTCATAGGCCACTTGCGCCGCAGTGGGGTCCTCGTTTTGACCACATTCAATACACAAAGCCGATTTACCTTTTTGATGTGCATAGGTGAGCGTGTCCATATATCCCGAGCCTGCGTATATTTCTGGCCAGCCTGTTAAAACAGTTTCAATGCCAAGAGATTGCACCCATTTTTGAGATGTTTCATCATTATAATCTTGAAACACAAACGGCGCTTTGGTGGCCGCCCTCATGGAATGGATGTCCAATAATACATCGCACTCGTCTACGAGTTTAGTGAGTGTGTTAGCCAGCGATGATTCATAAGACGACGAGTCGTCATGATGTTCAAAGATTCTATTAAGATCATTGTCAATGAAACGCACGTTAGCTTTGCTCGCATCAAGATTGCATTGCGGCACCATTGTTAAACTGCCCGCATTGAGGCTAAGAAGGTTCTTTTTAATATCACTGGCAATTTGATTGATGGCCGCCGTGCCACAAGGTTCGTTGCCATGGACAGCGCCAAAGATGAGCACTTTTTTGCCAGAAATATTCGTATTAAATTGATTAGTAGGAATTGAAAACATGATTGATCCTTTTATATTTTTTTTTGAAACATTAAATAAGCCCGAAACGAAAGTTGTTAGGGACTTGCTAAAAGGTCACGGTGTCTGAGGCGTGAGAAGGGGGTTTTAGATATTATCCAAGCGCACGATTTTGACAGCATGACCCGCCAATTCGTCGTGAAATTATCGCGTTGGTGATTAATAAATACATTAAAATAATTATACGCGATTATGCATAAGATGCAATTGTTTATATCACTTAATATAAGTTAATAAATTAATTGTGGAACTTTCCTTGTAAGTGTATGTTCTTAGGCATTAGTATTGCTAGTTACAGATCGTTTTTTGAAAGGAACAAATAATGAAGAAAATTTTAATGATGTGCGGTGTTGCATTGATGATGTCATCACCTGCTATTGCGGATGAATATAATACATATAAAGTGGGCGATAACACAGTGCGTACAACACCTCTAACAGGTGCTTATGTTGGTGTTTTGGCTGGTTATACAAATGCCAACACAGATGATTCAGTTGCTGGTACTGATCCAGAAGTTAAGGGCGGTGATTACGGTGTATTCGCTGGTTATAAAGTTGACGCATTGCTTGACAACACGATCAACCGTACAGGTTTAGGCCTTAACGGTGCTATCGAAATGAGCTATGTTTGGTCAGGTGCTGATGATCGTGACGGCGGTATTGAGTATGAGAAAAATAACGAATTTGGTCTGAGTTTCCGTCCAGGTTTGTCTATTCTTAACAACCTTACACCATTTGATGTTAACCCTTATGGTATCATTGGTTATAAGCGTACGGAATTTGAAGCAGATGCTGGATCAGGTATTGCTGGATCAGAAGACTTTGATGGCTTCGAACTTGGTATAGGTACTGAACTTGTGGCTTACGACAATGTTGGTGTGCGTCTTGATTACTCACACACATGGTACGAAGAAATTGGTGGTGTTGATCCTAGCGAAGACAGCATCCGTGTAGGTCTTGCTTACCACTTCTAATCTAAACTAGTATTGAATATTAAAGCCCTGCTCGAAAAAGCGGGGCTTTTTTCATTTCCATTTGATGGAGCAACCCATAGACGGGTGTTGAACAATGTCACTGCTGCCGTGATCTTTGATTTGGAGCATGGTATTGACAAAATCGCGATGCAATGTGGTTGGATCGGGGTCAGATGTAGCGCCAGCGCTATCAAGGCGTCCGCGATAAACTAAGTTATCATTCCGATCAAACCCATAAATATCAGGTGTACACACAGCGTCATAAGCGCGCGCAACATCTTGGTTTTCATCCCATAAATAAGAAAGATCAGTCATCATTTTGTCTTTGGAAAATTTCTTCATATTGGCAAAGCTATCAGCAGGGTAAGCGTTCGCATCATTGGAACAAATCGCCGCACACCCAATATTATTAGCCATCAATACATGAGCGTCGGCCACGATACGGTCTATGACGGCCATAACATAAGGGCAATGGTTGCAGATAAAAAACAAAGCCGTGCCATTCGATCCCTTGATCTTTTTGGCATCGTGCATTTTATCGTCCGTACCGATCAGATGAAAATCGATCAATTTGAACGCCGTGTCTTTTTCTGGTGTTTTTAAAAGTGCCATAAGGACTAACTTAAGGCAGAAATTAAAATTATCAAAAATAAAAATGAATTATCTTGTAATTTTTATGATTTTATCCTGTAATGTAAAATATCTTAAATTAGTCATGCGGTTGGAGAATAGATGATCAAAAAAATACTTGGTCATTATTTTACCAATAAAAACTATGGCCTCATATACACGCATTATTTTTTTCGAAACATTACTGGTGCGGCAATGTACATATTTACAGGCGCTTATTTCCTGAAGCTTGGTATGCCACTTCATTTCGTTTTGCTGTTCTATGGCCTTGAATTTGGCGTACGTGGAATACTCTGTCCATTTGGATTAGCATTTCTAAATAAAGTGGGATTAATCAAAGCTCAAATTGTTTCGAAAATATTCCTTGTCTTGTTTTTTGTGGGCATTTCATTTTCAGATCAAAATCTTGTTGTTGGCTTTTTCTCATTATTTTTAGCGGCGATTGCAGGCGCCATATACTACCCATTTCTTGATGTTTTGG
>JBBKXB010000086.1:0-4969 GCA_037969255.1 Bdellovibrionales bacterium
TCCATTCAACGCGCCTTACAACAAAGCGCGCAAAGCCTGCGCGGATTATCAGCCTCGGAACGCAATGTCCAAGGTCAAACCATCCAAGTTGTGTCCGCCAATTCTGGTGACACTGTGAGTAGCATGGCGACGCGTATGGGTAATATTCCGAACAAAGAGCGCCTCTTTATGGCGCTTAACGGAATAGACAACGCCCAAGGTTTGACCCCTGGGCGATTGTATAAAATTATTCGTTGATTGATCTAACCTAGCTTACAGGTGCAATTTCGCGCTGCTTGTCGTCTACCACTGTAGATATAACGACCGCCAATCTGGTGCATAGCACATCCCCCTCTTGACGTAGGTTCAATTGGCTTGAATTGCAAAGCAAGTGCAGGTTGATTTGGTTGTGTTGCCATGATTAACCCATAGCCATCCGGTGAGTGACGCTGTTAACGTGAGCTTGCATCTCTGCTGCAGGATCCCAACCTGATCCATCAACCTTGGATCCGTAACATCTAAACTGTCTAGCTGGAGCTTCAGATACCAGCTTACCATTATTATCTGTCAGCCTTTGTGATACCTCAGCGTGGCTTAACCCTGTTAATCTTGCAAGTTTTTCTACGTTGACTGACATTATACACTCCTTGATTTTGGTTTATATTATTATGTTAAACTACTTTTCCCAAAACTTCAAGTGTCTTTTTAATATTTAATTACTTTTTTTCATTTAAAACAAGGTATAAATTATAATAAAGTGGAAAATCCATGTAATAAACCCACGCTAACCGCCGTCACAAAACGACCACAGCATAATCACGAAATGTGGAAAAAATTTATCGAGAGGCCGTTTTGGGCGCGCCTATAATGCCATTATTTTTAAGATACGGCTCTGGATTAATGATTTGCGTACCTTTACGAATTTCAAAATGGAGTTGCGGTGATGTGACCGAGCCCGTTTGACCCACCCCACCAATAATTTGTCCTGAGCGTACAATATCGCCTTTTTTGACATCCACGCGTGACAAATGCCCATAAGCGGTCACAAAACTATTTTTATGCTTGATGAGAACGAGATTGCCAAATCCATCAACGGCCGTCCCCGTATAGACGATTTCACCATCACCCGCGCTTTCAATGGCTGCGCCTGACGCCGCGCCAATGTTAACCCCATCGTTGCGCAAGCCGTCGGCTTTGTCGCCAAATCCCGATACGATTGGCCCACGCACAGGCATACGAAATCCAATTTGCACAGGATCAGCCCATTGCGATGGATTGATAGAGGCTGTTTTCACGCCTTCAATAGGTGGCTTAGGGGGGATATTAGCAACATCCGCGGGCTGATTCTGGAATTGAGGCTCGGAAACCACGATATCTTGTAATGGCGCAACAGGTTGATTAGAAAGTGGCTCTAATGGTTCAAGCGCTTCACTTTTTATGGGCGTATCAATCGCCGCGGTTTGTAATTGTTCAATCTCGACAGGCTCAACCTGATTATAAAATTTAGAGGGCGCCGCAGTATTAATCGCGGGACTGGCATTGGCATAGCCACCTTGCGTTGGGCCATTTGGTAAAAATAGCCGTGTGTTATTGGCGAGCTTTGCGCCATCACTGAGATTATTGGCACGCATAATGTCATCAATCGTGACGGAATAATTTTTAGCGATTTGGGAAAGCGATTCGCCCTCGTGCACCATGTGCGCCCCCGCGCTTTGATCACGTTGCTCCACAAATGCATTATAAACGGGTGCTGGTTTTGACGCCGTGCAGGCCGTTGTGCCCACGATAACCGCCACTGATAATGTTCTTATCGCCACGCGAGATGTCTGCACAAGAAATAAATTCAATGTATGATTGGCCTTTTTGAAAGTGAGTGAAAGTGATTGCGACATTATGACGCCCCTCCCACACTGCCAATGGCATGTGATCCATCAATGGCATTCGGGTTGTAATCCTCTTCGCTCATATCAGGCAGCAAAGGCACAAAGCGCACATCAATTAAATCTTCTGTGGTGATCAAATTATGCTCACCCTTGGTGTAACGGCGCAAAATCTGAGCCTCACCTTGTGCGCCCACAGGAGCAAGCATCATTCCGCCCACAGCCAATTGATCAAACAAAACTTGGGGTGGACGCTCATCAGGAGAGGCCGTCAAAATGATACGATCAAAGGGCGTGCGATCAAGTGGCCAGCCCTTAGTGCCATCCGCCGCCATGGCGGTAACGTTACGAATTCTTAGCGATTCAAGACGCATCAATGTCTCTTTTAATAACGGCTTATGGCGCTCAAGCGTGTACACACGGCGGGCAATTTTTGATAAAACCGCGGCGTGATACCCACAGCCCGTGCCGACTTCAAACACTGACATGCCCTCTTCAATCTTTAATTCTTGGGACATGTAAGCCACCACATAGGGGAGTGAGATCGTTTGCCCGAGACCAATAGGAAGCGCGGATTCTTCGTAGGCGCGTTCACGAAGCGATACAGGCACAAAGTCCTCGCGTGGCACAGCGTTCATAGCCGCCAGCACATTTTCATCAGTGATGCCTTGCCCACGTAAAGAAGCGATTAAACCAGCGCGTTTACGATCCAAATGATTCATCTTCTATCTCCCATGGAAACAGGAAACCACGAAATCATTAAAAAACTGTGAACAGCATTGCTTGGACATAAACGAATCATTGAATAAGTATGACAGAATCGATTCGTTTTGTGAATCTTTAGCGCCTCATGACAGGCGTTTAACTTGGGCTTATAACTGAAATTCTAACAATAGGGATATCAATTTTATCGATTAGCCTCTCGATTTCATAAGCCGTAACAAGATCAACCATGACCGAGGAACGCCTTAATTTAAGCATCTCATCATGAAAATTTTTTTCGCCCACCGTGTCTTTGAATGCGCGATACGCCACTTCAATACTGTCAACATTAAAACTTTTAGTCGCTTCTTTCTTTAAATGAAGCAAAGACCAAATAAATTGTCCGACAGCATCAATGCTTTCATCTTGTTGATTCATATAAACTAATTTGGCAGGGTTTTTCAATTGAAAGGCTAAACATTCATCAATTATTCTCAAACGCCAGACTTCAAATTTCGCCCACTCACCACCAAAACAATCATTTGCGCCTATTTCTATTTCGGCAAAATCTCGGATGGGCTGGAAAGGTTTTTCTTGAAACTTAGATTTCAATACCTCAAGCATTGATGAAGTTTGCTCGCGCGTATAAAATTTTCGAAGATCATTATTGTTGTCATGAGATGACGGCAACGAATGTGGACGAAAATCTTTTGTTACATAACCCATAGGCCTATTTAAAGTGACATGGCGCGCTTATGTCAACAAATTTCTGTGAGTCCATTCATATAAGGGTGTAAAACTTCTGGAATGGTGACTTTTGTGCCGTCCCAATTATTTTCGAGTACCGCAATCATGGCGCGACCCACGGCGACACCAGACCCATTTAATGTATGTAAGAATTCGTTTTTACCGTCCGCATTTTTGAATCTTGCGTTCATGCGTCGCCCTTGGAAATCACCGCAATAGGATACTGATGATATTTCGCGGTAAGCCTCTTGACCTGGTAACCATGCCTCAATGTCGTATGTGCATTTTGCGCCAAAACCGACATCGCCCTCGCATAAATATACAACGCGGTAAGGAATATTAAGTTTTTGCATCACGGTTTCGGCGCAACACAGCATGCGTTTATGCTCGTCGATTCCGTCCTCAGGTTTCACAATCGACACCATTTCAACTTTATAAAATTGATGTTGGCGTAACATCCCGCGTGTGTCGCGTCCTGCTGATCCTGCCTCTGAACGGAAACATGGCGTATAGGCTGTATAACGAAGTGGCAACGTTGATGCATCCGTAATCATATCACGCACCATATTTGTAAGCGGTACTTCGGCGGTTGGGATCATATAATGATCGGTGTTGGTTTTAAATTGATCTTCTTCAAATTTTGGTACTTGTCCTGTGCCCATTAATGCCTCGCTATGCACAAGCAGCGGCGGTGAGACTTCCGTGTACTCATGTTCATTGACATGAAGGTCAAGCATGAATTGAGCCATGGCGCGTTCTAGTCGTGCCAGTGCACCTTTAAGAATTACAAAGCGTGCGCCCGATAATTTGGCCGCTGTTTCAAAATCCATAAGGCCTAATTTTTCGCCAATAGTGACATGATCATCACCTTTTTTAAGTTTGATCTCGCCCCATGTCGCAACCTCTTTATTATCGTTTTCGTCTTTACCCGCAGGCACATCCTCATCAAGCGTATTGGGAAGTGATAAGAGCATCATATCGAGCGCAGTTTTATATTGGCGTTGTTGATCCTCAAAATGCGTCATGTTTTCTTTGATTTCCGCAACCTCGAGCATCACAGCATCCGCGTCCCCATTGTTGCGTTTAAGCTCTCCAATTTGTTTGGATAAATCATTACGCTTTGTTTGCAAATCTTGGAGCTCGCCAATAACATCACGTAATTTTTGATCGGCCTCTAATAACGCAGGCGTTTGTTTTTCCAAACCTCGACGCGCCCAGTTTTTATCGTACGCATCCGCGTTATCTCTAATGTCTTTAATGTCATGCATGGTCTATATACCAAAGGTTTTTTGAATGTTTTGCAAGAGCGCATCTTGGATATTCAAATTCTTTCCAAGTTTTTCCAATGACGTCACGCCATGTTTCGCAATCCCGCACGGCACGATGCCATTATAATGCGATAAATCGGGATTCACGTTGATGGATATACCGTGTGATGTGACCCATTTTCGTACGCGTACACCTATCGCAGCAATCTTTTCTTCCGTCCCATCGGGGAGTACGACCCATACGCCAACGCGTCCAGATCGTCTTTCGCCCTTGACATCAACAGAGGACAAAGTGTCGATAATGACTTGTTCTAAATCATTAATATATTTTTTTAAATCAGGTGTTTGCTGGCGTTTCTTAAGATCAAGGATTAAGTATGCAATTTGTTGTCC
>JBBKXB010000087.1:0-3552 GCA_037969255.1 Bdellovibrionales bacterium
TCATCCCCGCCTTTGGCTTTTTTCTCTAAGTTCGGGATTTGTTTTTCCGTGGATTCTAAATCAGCAAGCATCAATTCGGTTTCAATGGTTTCGATATCACGAAGTGGATCAACATTGCCTTCAACATGAATAATGTCATCATTTTCAAAACAACGCACAACATGGACAACAGCATCGACCTCGCGGATGTTGCCAAGGAATTGGTTACCAAGCCCCTCGCCTTTACTCGCACCTTTTACAAGGCCTGCAATATCAACAAATTCAATTTGCGTGGGAATGATCGTGGCCGATTTACCAATGACGGCTATCTTATCAAGGCGCACATCAGGAACGCCAACGCGCCCCGTATTAGGCTCAATGGTACAAAACGGAAAGTTGGCCGCTTGCGCCGCCGCCGTTTGCGTTAACGCATTAAACAGTGTTGATTTACCCACATTCGGCAAACCCACTATGCCACATTGAAATCCCATGATATTTATCCCTTAATTCAAAATTCCAGATGATAACAAATCATCCGCCATGATGGCGTTATAACCCACATACATCCCTACGCCAATCAATAAAACCCCAGAGATATATTTTAAAAATTTTGTGTTGTCAGCGTTTAAATATTTCTTGAACAAAAGCACAGGTACTACGCATACGATGGTGGTGGTAATAAAATCAGCGCCGATAACTGCCATACGAATGCTTAATATTTCGCCAATTGTGAAAACATTTTGCCCAACAAGTGAAGGTATGACACCTGTAACAAACAACACATCATAAGGATTGCTTGCAGTTAAAATAAACCCTGCGCCAAAATTTTCCCAAAAAGATTGCTTGGTAAGTTTTTCTTCTTGGGTCTTAATCGCATCATCATCAATTTCTGTGGGCAGTAACCATTTTACACCAAGATAGATAAACCAAGTTGCCGCTAAAGAACGAAGTAAGAAAAAGATAAAGCCAAGATCAAATTGTGCAATGAACGATAGGCTCGTTAGCAATACAATATAAACAATCGTGCCTGCCGTCCAACTGCCCAAAAAGAAGGACATGATTTTATGAAATTTGCCACTGGCGGCCAAAGATGCCACGGTTAATTCTTGAGGGCCTGGCTTAAGAACCAAAATCACAGTGGCAAAAAAAACGGCTAAAAATGCATCAAATCCGATCATAGGATCACAATATATAGGATGACAAATAGCACGGCAATACTCAATTCAATCCAAAAAAGGCGTCTAGGAATGACCGCGTCACAATACGTACAGCGACCTTTTTGGCGTATATATGAAATGATCGGAATGTTGTGCCAAGCCTTAATAGGTTTATGACACGAGGCGCATTGAGATGGTTTCATAGCGATGTCACGGGCGTTCCATCCTGCTTTGATGCGATCATATTGGCAGGCGACAAAAGAGCCTATGATGGCGCCAAAAACAAACATCATTATGCTAAAAAAAAGTGATTCCATTATGGTGCAGTGTAGCAAATAATTTTAATTGCGTTTTATTAAAATGAGCGCAAAATAATAAGTGAATAATGTGATGCCGAGTCGCTCCGATCTGGATGGGTTAACCTTCCTCCTCGTCAATGGCGGCCACTTTATTCTCCTATCAACCAACTATGGAGATCGTGCATTATGGCCGCTACAAAAAAACCTGCTGCAAAACCAGCAAAAAAGCCAACTAAAAAGAAATAATATTATTCCTTTAATTCCTATACACAGCGCCCCTTAAAAGGCGCTGTTTTTCATTTATATTAATGGTGCGCTAGGGGAGACTCGAACTCCCGACCTGCGGTTTAGGAATTCTTAACTATCTATTAATGACAAAGCTTATTTAGCCTCCACAATAGAGTTTCTCTATGTTTTGTAATATTAGTTTTTTGTTATGATTTGCCAATTATTGCAGTTTTTCAATACCAATTGTGCCACCAGTGTGCCACAGAGAAACTATTTTAAACTAATGATGATATTTAATTAATACTAATTATACGCCAATAATGAGAGCGTTGATAACCTGCGGGGGGCGTTCCAGTATGATAGCCACATGCCTCATCAATGGGGAGCGTCGAGTTACCCATTGATGCTGGATATACACGGTGCGGAAAAGACCCACTAAGAAGTTGATTAGACCAGATATCAAAATGGGTTGAGTCTGTTGCTTCACCTAATGCTTCACAAATATCTCTTTCAATAAAAGGGAGTATCATAACAGTATCTGCAACTTGCCCTGGCTGGCCACTCGCAATACCTGTAAAATAGGGGAAATCTTGAGATGGAATAAAACGAAAATGGCCTCTATGTGCCCAAGGCACAGCGGTACATGTACCACTCCCACAGTTTGCAGATTCGCCGCCTGGGTTGATAAAATCACCCTCAAAGCTTTGATAGGATACGCCGCCGCCTTCTGGTTCAAACATATGACAGCTTTTGTTGCTCGGTGCGCGGCCATTAGCATAGTTCAACCCTGCCGCTGTAGCCTCGGGATGCTCAAAGCTAATTTGGTCAATACCGCATCCACTTAATTTAAGGCGCATGAATGTGGTTTCTATTAATGTGGCATACTGGATAATCTGTGCGGCTTTAACACTAGCGCCTTCACTCCCACCATCTTTGCCACCACCACGCATGGACGATGTTACAGCATATGAGAGTGCCGCAAATAGCACTACCGCGAGTAGAATTAGAAAAAGTATGTTACCGCGTTGTTTCATGATCTAACGAGCCAATACCACATGATATACAACAGGAAAACCAGCAGACTCACATCCGTTAGTTACTGTTGTATGACATGCACAAAATGTCTGTTTAGTTCCAATTTCAGTTGTAATATTAGTTGGTGTGTCCTCAGTGCTATCTGGAATTGATCCCACCGGAATTGAGAATTGGTACATCCAACTATCACCACTTGTGGGGATTACACCTTGCGGAATAATATAATCAATGCCCGCTTTTTTAGTAATTGCAGAACAAATACTTGCCTTTATCCCCCGTAATGCGAGAACTATATCTGGTTTTGAAGACCCGACACCATTGACTGATGCATATAACAGAAGAGGTGCATAACTCGTATTAGGCGTACTCATATATTCAGAAAAATGATTGCGCCCACTAACGCCACCACCTGATGGATCAAAAACGCGACAACGACTGTCGGTGCAGTTAGTATTGTCATTGCTACCCATGACGAAATTATTTGTACTCTGATAATAAAAATTGAGCTGATAGTCTTCAACTCCGCCAGTCAACACCATGCGTTGTACAGCAGTATCAACTTGTGAAAAATAATTTAATATATCTGCGGCAGCTAACTCTGCGTTCTCTTTACCACTGTTCGAGCCACCACCACGCATGGACGATGTCACGGCATAAGACAGTGCCGCAAATAGCACGACAGCTAAAAGAATAAGAAAGAGAATATTACCGCGTTGTTTCATTTGTCACCTTTCAATAAGAACATGGTAGAAATAATATCCACCGCCAAATGCTGCTGTGTAAAAACAGGCTGTTTGCCGACCATATAATAAATTATCCGTATCCCAAATAAAGTTATTTGTATGGCTATATGT
>JBBKXB010000088.1:0-9700 GCA_037969255.1 Bdellovibrionales bacterium
TTTAAAATCACCAACCGCACACCTGATTTTTGGGATTTATATGTGGATATGGAAGTGCAAAACATTGATCACCTTAATAATGTCCTCGCGGCGCTACGCGCATCCCCTCATGTGTGCGAAGCCGAACGCTCGGTCGGATAAATAAATGATCATTGGCCTTGGCACAGATTTGGTGGATATCGCGCGCATTGAAAAATCGCTTGAAAAATTTGGCGATAAGTTTATCCAGCGCAACTTTACCGCCGCCGAACAAATAAAAACAGATGCCAATCACTTGGCCAAACGGTTCGCCGCCAAAGAAGCCATGTCTAAAGCCCTTGGCACTGGCATTGCGGGTGGCATTGAGTTTAAAGATATCGAAGTGCGCAATGACGAGGCGGGTAAACCCTACATCACGCTTTATAACAAGGCGCTTGAAACCTTACAAAACATGACCCCAACCGACAAAACCATTTCACTTCATCTCTCACTCTCGGATGAAAAAAATCACGCGATGGCAACCGTTGTCATTTCTGCCGAATAAGGATTAAAGTAACGATATGACCGATACAAAACCATCGCTGAGCGCCGAAGAAAAGATCGCCCTCAATAAGAAAAAAGACAAAGGCAGTTTTGATGAATTCATCTCAACGTTTTTATGGGCGGCGGTATTCGCGATCATCATTCGCTCACTTATGTTTGAGCCTTTTTCTATTCCCTCTGGCTCTATGAAGCCTACACTAATCAAAGGTGATTTCTTATTCGTCAACAAATGGGTGTACGGATATTCACGATTTTCCTTTCCGCTCGGTCTTGGACCTATTCCTGCAGGAGAACGTATTTTTGAACACGTGCCCGAACGCGGCGACATCATCGTGTTTAAATTGCCGACCAATCCAAAAATTGATTACATTAAGCGCGTGATTGGCCTTTCGGGGGATGAGATCCAAGTCAAAGGCGGGCGTTTATATATCAATGGCGACAAAGTTGAGCGCACAGAAATCGGCACAGAAAACAGCGCCAGCGCTATGGGTTTCCCACTAAACCTAACCGCCTATACCGAAACATTGCCCAATGGCATTGAGCACGCAATTTTGGAAGAAAGTGATAACGAGCCACTTGATAACACGGCAAAATATATTGTGCCCGAAGATCATGTCTTTGCTATGGGTGACAATCGCGATAATTCCCAAGATAGCCGTGTGAGTAATCTCGTTGGGTTCATCCCGCTTGAAAATATCGTAGGGCGCGCCGAGCGTATTTTCATGTCCGTGGACTCCGAACAAGGAAAGATTTGGGAAGTGTGGAACTGGCCAAAAGCCATCCAATTTGAACGTGTTTTCAATGGTTTGCGCCCCGCTTTAAAGGATGATAATGACGCTTGATTCCATGAAACTTGATATTGGTTATAAATTCAAAGACAAAGCCTTATTGTCCAAGGCGCTCACACATTCCAGCGCTGGCAAAAAGGCAAGTGATAATAATGAACGCTTTGAATTTTTGGGTGATCGTATTTTAAATTTCCTCGTGAGCGAGATGTTAATGGATCATTATCCGCGCGAACGTGAAGGTGATCTGGCGCGCCGTTTAACCAATCTTGTGTGCGCACCGACATTGGCCGAAGTTGCCAGTGACATTAATTTGCCTGAGTTTATCCATCTGTCTACAGCCGAGGCCGCATCTGGTGGCGCTGATAAAATGAACATCCAAGCCGATGCGTGTGAAGCGCTCATCGCCGCACTTTACTTGGACGGAGGTATGGAAGCCGCTCGCGCATTCATCGAACGATATTTTCGCGACCGCATGACATCTGATCATAAACCTGTCCAAGACCCTAAAAGCGCGCTACAAGAGTGGGCACAAGGCAAGGGCTTGTCTTTGCCCGCATACGCTATAATTGAACAATCAGGCCCTGATCATGCGCCAGAATTCATTGTGGAAGTTACCGTCGAAGGCCTACCTCCGCAAAAAGGATCGGGTTCAAACAAGCGCGAAGCTGAAAAAAACGCCGCACAAATGCTGTTGGAGGCCAAAAGATGACTAAAAATGATACAAAATGTTCAATTGTTGCCGTTGTTGGTGCGCCAAACGCTGGTAAATCAACGCTCGTAAACAAACTCACAGGACACAAAGTTTCCATTGTGACGCATAAGGCTCAAACCACGCGCAATCGCATCATGGGTATTTTTGTCCACGAAAACGCGCAAATTATACTTGCCGACACCCCGGGGATTTTCTCATCTTCCAAAAGAGATAAACTTGAACATGCCATGGTCAAAAGCGCTATTGGGCAAGCAGGGGACGCCGATTCTATTCTGTTTGTCGTGGATGCCTCTAAACGCGGGGCGCGCGCGGCGCAAGACACGCTATCACGCCTCCCCCAAGACAAGCCTCGATTCCTTGCGCTTAATAAAATTGATATAATGAAACGCGCTGATTTATTGCCGATTGCCGCGAAACTTCAAGAGGTCGGCAACTTTGATGGCGTATTTATGATCTCTGCGCTTAAGGGCGCGGGGTGTGATGATTTGAAAGAAGCGCTCGTGAAACATGCTCCCAAAGGTCCGTTTTTATATGACGCCGAAGCATTGACCGATATGCCACAACGCGTATGGGCGGCTGAAATGACACGAGAACAAACTATGTTGCAACTCCATGATGAGATTCCCTACGGGCTTCATGTCGAAACAATTATGTGGGATGAACGCCCTAAAGACGTGGTGATTGAGCAAATTATCATCGTTGAGCATGACCGTCACAAAGCCATGGTGATTGGAAAAGGCGGGACAAAGATCAAGGAAATTGGGACGCGCGCACGCTCCGCACTTATGATTGAGCTTGGTAAAACCGTGCATTTGGAATTGGTTGTAAAAGTTGGCGATGCTGAAAAAGAAGCATTAAAGCTTATACAATAGTTTTTAAAACTAGTTTTCCATCTCAAAAACGAAATAATATTTTTTTGTGTATAAATGAGTCCAACGAGTCTGCGGGGCTTGGCGAATGGATTCTTTCTACTGTAGCTTGAATCCATCGAAACGTTACTAACAATCAAAAAACCATAATGGGAATAAAGTAAAAAATGGCACGAGCATCCAGTTGGACAGAAGAACGCATTACACTCTTGAAGCAATTCTGGGGTCAAAAATCGGCGGCCGAGATTGCCAAAATTCTGGGCAATGACGTATCTCGCAATGCCGTTATTGGTAAAGCGCATCGCTTAAACCTATCTGCTGGCAAAAAACCTGCCAACACATCCATCACAACCATTCGTGAACGTGCGCGCTCTGCCGCCAAGAAAAAATCACAAGTCCCACGCCGTGCGCCTCGTACCTCGCGTCCTACCAAAGAATTACCACCAGAGCCAACATCACTTAATCTTAGCCTGTTGGAATTGAACGATAAAACGTGTCGTTACCCGCATGGCGATCCAAAAGAAAAAGAGAATTTCTCTTTTTGTGGCACATCATCCCTACCGGGTCTGCCGTATTGCGCGCATCATGCCGCGGTCGCATACCAATCATCACCCAAACGTGAAATCACCGAGCCGCTTGAAAAACCACGCAAAGATGATGATGAGAATGATTTGAACAACATGGTCAGAGTTTAAATAAGCGTCTAATTGGCCCCTAACTTTCAAACTTTTTTCACGTCAACATCATTTTTTTGTTGTAATGAATCACCGTTTCATGTTTTCATAAGTTTAATGAAAAATAATCAAGCCGCTATTGTGACTACAAAAAACTCTTATTGGGGTACATTTTTCTATTTTTGGGCCTAAGCCCTTTTCATACATTCCCCCACACTCACATTTTTATTATTTTTTAATTTTCACATATAGGAAAACATTACAATGACATTTTCACCACATCTATTAGCACATGCTAACGAAGGCCGTAAAATACCAGACTCTCGTCCAACCGAAGCTTCCAGAAAGAATTTTACGCTTGAGCCCTCCGATCTAGAGAATCACGAGACAAAGCCCTTAAAGTACATAAGTGATCTTGTTTGTAGCGATCGTTTTGGAGCCATAATTCGCCAATTGGCATTTCAATCACCAGAAGATCAAGTAGAATCATATCGTATCCTTGCAAAGGACATGATAGAAAAAATTGATGCTCTTGATCTCAACGAAATTGCCCAACTATCGGACAGAGATAAAAGAACCGCAATTCTTGATATAAAATTACTTGTTCACGGTATGCGCAAGATTGCCCAAGTTTCTAACTCAGGAGGTCTGAGTAACCCTCTACAAGATAAATGCGAACATATATTGTTCAATGCATTGAGTGTTCAAAGGCCTCAAGAACTTGGACAGGATCCGCTAGACCTCGGTTTGCAAGAATTGCTTCAAAACTGCCCCGTCAAACATATACGTGGATACACGCCTGAAATGAGAAAAGATCTCGAGCAAGCATTGTCACGTGATGTGGTGTTTGTCTTAGATGACATGCGTGGTGGGCTTTACTCCCATCTCCACACATTTACGACACCTCAAGAACTACCACGTAAATCAGGTCAGTTCCTTAGGAGAGACTTTAGCCTCTAATCACGGCACCAACGGATTTTAACGCGGCGGATGTAATGTCCGTCGTTACTTTTTTCAAGTCTTCATCGGTCAGTGATTTATCAATTGGTTGGAGCGTGACCTCAACGGCCACGGATTTTTTGCCCTCTTCCATACCCTTGCCTTGATAAATATCAAACACGCGCACATCGGTGATGAGTTTTTTATCCGCGTTTAATATCGCTTTGGACAGATCACCAATTTCCGTTTCCTCGTTCATTAAGAATGCGAAATCACGCGTCACGGATTGTAAATCAAATAATTTTAATGGGGGACGCGCATTATTATTGTTCTTGCGCCCAAGGATATTGCATACCGCAGGCCATTCAATTTCAAACGCCGATACGCGCGCTTTAATATCAAACGCATCCAAAATATCAGGATGAACCGCGCCAAAACGCGCCACGATATCTTTGCCAAGCGCCAATGCGCCGCTTTGCCCTGGGTGAAATGCGCGGGAATCTTCAATTTCCAACACACGCAAATTGCTTGTCGGGAAACCAATGTCTTCAAGCACGGCGATGGCATCGCCTTTTAAATCTGTCATGTCACTGTTGCGTGACACATCACTCCCGCGCCAATGGCGTGGTTTGAGCGCGCCATAATGAATGGCGCTCAATTGATACGGTTGATTGTTAGGCGCTGTGCCATGAAACACGGGGCCAAATTCAAATAATGATCCTGCGTTAAATCCTCTTGCACAGTTTTTGCTCACCACTTGTAATAGACTTGGCAAAACGGACGGGCGCATCACATTCATGTGCGCGCTAATGGCGTTGGTGAGAATAAGAGCGTCATTTTTATTAGCGAAAAGTCCTGCTTCTTTTTCCGATATGAACGAATAATTAACCGTTTCTTGAAACCCATAACTCGCCAATGCTTTTTTCGCGTGGAGCGCGGCCTTTTGCAACGGCGTCAAAATGTCATGTGGTTTATAAGGATTGTTTTCATCAAGGGGTGGCAAGTACGCAGGCTTAATTTTATCCAAACCTTCAAGACGTGCAATTTCCTCGGCAATGTCATGCTTAATCACCAAATCGGGACGCCAAGACGGCGTTGTGATCGTCCATATTTTATCGCCCGTGATAACGCACCCTAATTTTTCTAAATAGGATTTTTGATCTTTCGCGCTGACATCCATGCCCACATAATCATGCATCATCTGCGGATCATACTTAATCTCATTCTTTTGAATGACTGGCGTACCCGCCTCAACAACGTCACTCACCTCGCCGCCACACAAATCCACAATCATTTTGGTGGCGAGCTCTATTGCGGGTTTCGTAAATGCTGGGTCAACACCCCGTTCAAAACGATATCGCGCATCACTAATAATCTCTAAAGTGCGCCCTGTGCAGGCAATTATATTAGGATCGAACCAAGCACTTTCGAGCACAATGTCTGTTGTCTCGCTTGAACAGCCCGATTCGATACCGCCCATGATACCACCAAGCCCGAGCACTTTGTTCTCGTCCGCAATCACGCACATTGTTTCATCTATTTTATATTCTTTATCATTGAGCGCGTGTAAAATTTCACCTGCTTTGCCTTTTCGGGCGATCAGTTTTGATCCTATTTTTTTCGCGTCATAAACATGAAGCGGACGACCAAGATCATGCGTAAAGAAATTCGTGATATCTACCAATGCCGAGATCGGACGAAGGCCTATCGCGATTAATAATTGTTGCAACCACTCTGGCGATGGCCCGTTTTTAACGCCCTTAATCATACGCCCTACAAAATGTGGGCATCCACTATCGCTTTGAACTTCAATGGCAACATCGCTTTTGAATGTGCCTTTAATGGGATCTGTTGGCACGGGATTTAATGTGCCCAATCCACTTGCGGCCAAATCACGCGCGATGCCATAAACACTCGCCGCATCACCGCGATTGGGGGTGATCGCAACATCAATGAGGACGTCATCAAGTCCTGCATACTCCATATACGACCCGCCCACGGGCGCATCTTCGGGCAATTCTATTATGCCATCACTCATATCGGACAGACAAAGCTCGTTCTCGGAACACATCATCCCGTTTGATTCAACGCCGCGTATCTCCGTTTTTTTCAATGTGACATCAATACCAGGGATATAATCACCCGCACGCGCCAATACAACTTTTATACCTTTTTTGGCGTTCGGCGCACCGCATACAATTTGTAATTCTTCGCTTCCCGTATCGACGGTACATACTTTTAAACGATCGGCATCAGGATGTTGAACAACATCTTTCACATGCGCGATTGTGAATGTTTTATACATGTCCGCACGGTTGATGACTTCCTCAACCTCGTGACCAATGGCCGTTAAACGCGTCACAATTTCGTCCACGCTTGTCTTGGTATCAAGGGGTTGTTTCAACCATTTTACTGTAAATTTCATCTCACTATTATCCTCTAGTTCATCAGTCTTTTGAGCATTGCAATGCCGTGTATATAAAAATCAAACTCTAATTTGGTGGCGAATTCTTGGTAGAATTTATCCGCCGCCTCGTTCTCACTTTGCACGAGCCATATCGCGCGATCCCATTGTTGATTTTGTCCACGGGCTAAAAACTCTTTCATCAAGGCGCGTGCATAGCCACGGCGACGGAATTTTTCTACTACAAATAAATCTTGCATATACACCGCTGGTTCAATCGCACCGCTGGTCAAATGAAGCGCATAATGCAAAATGCCTATTGATTTTCCGCTTTCATCAAACGCCATAAATCCAAACAATGGAATATTGGGATCCGTTAAATTTTTCCATGTGTTTTCATTCACATCGTCCGATAATTGCGCGTCTGTGCTGGCCACCCATACGGAAAGCCACTCATCATATTTTGTCTTATTATTAATTGGTTTAATGGTTTTCATTTAAGCCACATCATCAAGGGGTTTAAATCCGTAATGCGATAACCAGCGCACATCGCCATCAAAGAAATTACGCAAATCAGGTATCCCGTATTTCAACATTGCAAGGCGTTCCACGCCCATACCCGCGGCAAAGCCTTGATACTCTTCGGGATCAAGACCACACGATTTAATCACATTAGGATGCACCATGCCGCAACCCAAAATCTCCATCCAATCGTCCCCTTCACCAAGCTTGAGGACGTCCCCCGATTTATCACATTTAATATCAACTTCGGCGGATGGTTCCGTAAATGGAAAGAAGCTTGGACGAAGACGAATAAGGTCATCGTTGGCCTCGTCCACGCCAAAATAATTTTGTACGAAGGATAATAATGTGCCCTTCATGTGTGCCATCGTGATTTTCTTATCAATCACCAATAACTCCATTTGATGAAACATCGGCGTATGCGTTTGATCATAATCGGATCGATACGTACGCCCAAAGGCCATGAGACGAAATGGCGCCGCGCCTGCTTGCATCGCGCGGATTTGCATGGTTGACGTGTGTGTGCGCAATAAACGTTTTGCGTCTAAACCTTCTTTGCCACCCACATCGGGTAAATAAAACGTGTCATGCATTTCGCGGGCGGGGTGATCGGGTGGAAAATTAAGCGCCGTAAAGTTGTGAAAATCATCTTCAATGTCGGGGCCTTCAACCAATTTAAACCCCATCTGACCCAAAATGGACGTCATGTCTTGTAATGTGCGCGTGATCGGATGAAGCGTGCCAGCGCGGTGATTGCTGGCTGGCATCAAACTCTTATCACCTTTATCATTTAATAATTCAATCGCACGCTCTTCGCGCTTTTTGACATCAAGCTTTTGATCAAGCTGTGCCATAAGCCTACCTTTGAGAATATTTAACTCTTTGCCCCGCGTGGCGCGCTCATCGCCTTGGAGCTTACCAAGCTCTTTCATCAACGCTGTGATTTGCCCATTTTTACCAAAAGCCGATATCTTCAAAGCTTCTAGCGCGGCCACATCACTCGCTTTATCAATTTGTGCGGCAATCTCTTTTTCTAATGTCTTACTCATACTTCTACAGGTAGCAAAATGAGAGAGTTAGGGCAATTGCCAATATTAAATTAAGGACGACGACCCCAACCAGCAGCAAGCTTGACCTTAACATTTTCTTTAAGCCACGCACTATGATCCTGAACATCCTCAGGAATAACGGTAATTTCAACCCTTCTATGAGTATACTGTCCGATAGTATTCGCGAATTTCTCAGCCAAACTCGGAGGTGATATGGGATCAGTCTCTAAACACACAATTTGCATACGCTTAATCACGGGATTCATAGGATCGAACATCATATTTAACTCATCGACAGTTTCTTCATCAGACTCATCAAATAATCGCAAAGCGCCTTTAGTTTTTCGCATATCATCCGAAGAAACTGATAACATTTCAGAATCATTACCCATTTCACTAAAAGGAAACTCCACTTCAACAGTATCAATTCCATCGTTAATTAACATGTTGAACTGTTCTTCCCCAATAAGACCAGAAAAAATCTCAAAAAAATCATAGACTGGTCTGAACAAAATCATATCTTTAGGAAAATGAATATTCCGAGCAGCTTCCATCATAATCGCGGCGCCCACTGATGAGCCAATCCATAGACCATCTTGAGAGTCTGGACTGCTTTCTTTTACTAATTTATCTTCATGGTTTGCGAACCACAAACCTAGCAACGCAGGTAATGGAAAAGATTTCATGCCATCACGTATTGAGTGATGTGCGTTCTCATAACCCCAATTATATTGGTATTTGGGCGCTGCAAAATTTACACCGCTGTCTAAAGCGGCTTCTTTTACAGCATCATGGAAAACGCCCGATATTTCCCCAGTGCAGGATTCCAAAGGAGACGACGGCATCAAAGCATGTGCATATGTAACTAACATTATGAAATATAATTATATGATAATATAAAGTTAGTCAATAAAAAAACCCCGCGTCTACAAAATGCATTTCAAAGCTTCAATATTTTTGAAAAACCATTTTCCGCCTGTTTTAGTAATAATGCCATCTTCAATCCATTGGTTAAAAATACGTGATGCCGTTTCGCGGCTCATGCCTAAATAGCTCGCCATATCAGTGATGGTAGGTAATGCAAAACCAATGTTACTATCGTGATTGGCTTTACTTAAAATATACATCGCCAATTTCTTGGGTGCGGAAATTTGCCCTGCAATGTGAGAAAGCCGATTTGTTTCTTTTTGAAGCAAAATTGTCATTAACTTCATCATATAC
>JBBKXB010000089.1:0-5958 GCA_037969255.1 Bdellovibrionales bacterium
GCTTGTGGGATAGAGCGTATATCCCCCGGTAAAGGAACGGTCGGAAGATTCAGCATTTTCCCAGGTTTGCCGTAGCGTGTTGGGATGGGACAATCCGTCATTTCGAATCCTGCGAGCACTTCATCACTCATAGAACGAGACAGGCACATAAGCGCGGCACGATGAAGCGGTTCTTCCTCATCACTCAGGACAAATTCTTGTTCAATGGTATGTTGAGGGCCATCATGGGCTTCCTCAATAAATACGGAGCGAGCAAGGCGCCAATCACTGCTATTGCCACGTTTTACTTTGAAACTCTCTTGGTCAACGGGATCGTTTTCAAGAGCCGTCATGATGTCATCAATTTTTGATTTTGAAATGCGTTCGCTGGCTTTGTCATCAATTTCAAGCTCAACACTGACATCCGTTAAAATGGTTAAATGCACTTTGGCGAGTTTAGCGAGTTGCCAAATTTGTGCCTCAAGAGTGGCACTTGGCGCAAGTCCGCTATGGATGGCGTGTAGAATATCATTTGCATCATAGCAACGCATGTCACGCGCTATTTCACTATCTTCGCGCACTTCCATGAAAATGGTTTGTATGGCTTGGTCGATAAAATCAGGGGCAGGGTATGAAAGCTTACCCTCAGTTATGTCGCCCATGGGCGCGAGGCCAAGGCCAGTATTGTGGTTCATCCATTGGTTGATCTGTTTGGCGCCTTTGCGCTCTAATTTTTCCCATTTTTCGCTTTCAATTTTCACGGGCGCTGGCATGTATCCATTGTATCTCTTGCCATCAATAGAGCTGGTTGAGCGCGGCTTTGTGTTAATCATGGGCGTGGCTTCACCAGCTTTGAGATAGACACCAATGCGATCATCATCCAAATAGCGCCATGGAAGGATTTGCGTCATGGACTCAAGCCCTGTGACAATCGTTAATTCATCACCCGTTTTTTTATTGTCCATACCCACGAGCGCAAGATCAAATTGCGCTTCTTGGTTAGAGCGCTGTTCTGATAACCACAACCCATCATAATCTTTTTTAGGTTTTTCAAGAACGATAATAAGTTCATTAGGTGGCGGTGGTAGAGGGGTGCGTCTGTCATCATCTTTGTATAATTGGAATGATTTTTTGGGTTTTTCGTACTCTTCGCGATCCCAATGCGGGGCATGGAGAACAACGCGGAAACCGACTTGATTGAACAATTGTATGCGAAGCGCGCGCTCTGTCCCAAGCACCAATTCTTTTTCAAGGGATTTTTCATACGCGCTATCATTTAAATCACGGCGTAATATAAATTCGGATGCCCACTTAAGAGGCACGGAAAATAATTTTGTATCTGGTTTAACGCCAGCCACTTCTTCACAAAAGAACCCTTGATATTCTTTTTGCAGCCAAGGGCGCGCGTGCTTTGAAAAATGTGACAGACGTTTTAATAATTTGTGTGAGATGTCATTTGAGCCAGCTTTGGCGCTGTAATCAGGCAGTTCTAGCAACACCATTTCTTCGGGGATCAGCATCGCGTTTTCACGTAATATTAGGCGCCCACCTTCTTCCATATTGTCAAATAACTCAGCTAGGTAGGCGCGAACGGCTTTCCAACCACCGCGATGCTCCACAAACACATCTTGTAAAATGCCATCACCGATTAAAAGATCGGGTTTATGTGTGCCAATTGTGCGTTCATCATGCCATGTAAGGCTAGGTTTAAGGTCACGAAATGTTTTATCAAAAGCAGGGTCTTTATTGAGGCACAGCGCATGTGCGCCATTTTGTGCGAAGCAATAGCCCGACAGTCTTTTTAGATCAGCCATTGCCCGCGTGCTCAGAGAAATTTCAGGCGGTGTTTCTTGTTCACCGTCATCCGTCTTCTTTGCTTTTTGTGCAAATCGAAGTTTATTAATATTCAAAGGTACTCCAATGGATTAAACTCTAGTAGGCTAGGCATAAGTAGTACACGATTAGGTAAGGCGATTTCAAGGAAAATGAACTATATTATAAAAAATATCCTCGACTTTATATTGCCACCGCTTTGCCCTGTGACGGGCGATCGTGTGGAAAGCCCAGGATTATTGTCGGCCGAAGCGTGGGAGAGCCTTGATTTTATAGAAGCCCCGATATGTCATCATTGCGGTGCGCCTCAACAATTTAGCGGTTTTGATGGAATACTAACAAAAACAGGGATAGACTTGTTATGTGCGGTTTGCCTCACCGACCCACCGTATTTCGATTCTTTGCGTTCTGTGTGGCGCTATAATGATATATCTAGCCAGCTTATCATGCGGTTTAAACACGGTGATCAATTGCATCTCTCGCGTTCTTTTGTACCACTTCTCAATCGCGCGTTGATAGAGCTTCCCGCGACCCCGTCAATCATTATCCCCGTGCCCTTGCATCGCTTTCGTCTCTTGAAAAGATTGTATAACCAAGCGGGTATTTTGGCGCATCATATGAGCGAACAATCGAACGGACGCTTAACGTTTTATCCCAATTTATTACAACGTCATAAACACACGAAATCGCAAGGTCACATGAAGAATGAAGCGCGTAAAAAAAATGTTAAAAACGCATTTTGTTTGTCCGACAAGGCACCTAACATTTTAAAAGGTAAACATGTTTTGTTGATTGATGATGTGTATACAAGCGGTGCAACGGTAAATGCATGTGCCAAAATCTTGAAAGACAAAGGCCAAGCCGCGCGGGTGGATGTTCTTACCATGGCGCGTGTCGTGCGCGATTTTTAAAAAGCGGTTACTTTTGCGCCGTCATCAAAACTTTTTTTAATAACGGTGATTTTCGCAAAACGCTGAGGATCAAACGACGCGGTCTTCCTGTGATATTACCTTTTTCAAGCATATCGAGGGATGATTGTATGCTGATATGACGAATGGCATGCGCTCGTGCGCGTTGCTGTGCATAAGGTTTCAAGACATGCATTTCATGGGCAATGGATTGCCCCGTGGCGAGTGCTTTTGAAATTAGATCATAGAGAACATGCATGTCGCCAATGGATAAATTAAGACCTTGTGCGCCCATAGGGTGCAAAACATGTGCGGCTTCAGCGGTTAAAACGATGTTGTCTTTGTATAATTGTTCAACGCTCATAAATGACAATGGGTAGCATTCGATATCCGTTAAAACCGTAATAGATTGATCTGGAAAGCTATTTTCAAATAATTTATATAAAATATTTGATATATCTATTTTATCCTTATTTTTTAATGAATTAATGTCGTTACTTTCACCCGTAAAAACGACGGATGATTGGTGTGGATCACTCAACGGCACCAACGTCACAGGACCATCAGATTTTTGAATTTCGGTGGATATATGATTATGTTGCCATGAATGTTTGATCGCAAATGTGAGCGCGCTACGCCCGCAATCATCAAAATTTGCTTTTATATGTGCTTCATCACGTAAGGGTGAATTTCGACCATCGGCGGCGATTTTTAAATCATAGGGCGAATGATCTGTTTCGTTTAAAACCCGAATATGAGATGGCAAATGATCCCACAAAAAAGCGCGATACATTTTTAAAGGCGTGTTATACCCAAAAGCCACTTGCTTTAAATCACCGGCACAAAAATCCACGGGTTTGACAGCGGGTTTATCGCTAATGGAATCTTCTATAATGCGCATTGTGGCCAAAAGCGCGGTCAATGAATCCACGTCTGCGTTCCATGCACCAATGCTGCGCAACCAATCAATATGGCGCGATAAAATCATGGCTGTGCGCCCACTTAATACATTTTTTTCATCTTTAAATTTTAGGGCAGGCGGGTAAGGCTCTATCAATGTCACATCAACATCAAGGCGTGATAAAGCGTGCGCCATTATGAGACCCGCTATGCCTCCACCATTTACAAGGATTGATTGTTTTCTCATGCCATACCATATAGAACATGAAACAAGAAAAAGGAGAATTAAAATGGCAAAAGTTGAAGTTTATTATTGGACAACATGTCCGTATTGTCAGCGCGCTCGAAAATTACTGGATGACAAGGGCGTGAAATACGAAGGTTACAATCTTGATGGTGATGAGCCAGCACGCGATAAAATGGCGAAGCGCACGGGCGGTAAAAAATCAGTGCCCCAAATTTTCATTGATGGAAAACACATTGGTGGATCGGACGATTTGATGATGCTTGATGCCAACGGCGAACTCGATAAATTGCTCGCATGAGATTAATTGTACTGCTTCATGGTTACGGTGCCAATGGTCAAGATTTGATGTCACTGGCACCGCATTGGTCACGTGATAGTGATGATGTGTTTATTGCCCCAAATGCACCTGATAAAACGGGTGGGTATGGCCCTGGGTACGAGTGGTTTTCACTCGATGGTTGGGTGCCAGCCACGCCGTTCACCGAACATTTACCGCGCATTGAAGCCGCGGAACAACGCCTTAAAATTAGGCTTAAAAAAGAATTAAAAGATCATGGTCTGTCATGGAAAGACCTTGTGCTTATGGGCTTTTCTCAAGGATCAATCATGGCGCTGTCTGTTGGTTTGTCTGAAAGCGAAGCGTGTGGCGGTATCATGGCCTATAGCGGCGCTTATCTCACACCAATGCCACCGCAATCCAAACCCGATGTTTTATTGGTGCATGGCGCGGCTGATGTGGTTGTTAATCCCAATAGTTTTTACGAGGCCAAAATGGATTTGGAAAAATTCGACATACCATTAACAGCGCAAATGATTGATGGATGTGGCCATTGGATTGATCCAAAAGGTCTATCGCTCGGCAAAGCGTTTTTAGCAAAGTAAGAAATTATTAAGAATCGTGGTATATAATAGTGCTATGACCTATGAACCCCTAAAGTTACAGCGTGAATTGGATGATTACACCGCCCTCGTGCTTAATGCCGATTACAGGCCATTGAGTTACTACCCGCTTTCGACTTGGGGGTGGGTGGACACCATCAAAGCGGTGTGCCGAGGGACGGTCACCGTATTGTCCGAGTATGATCGGGAAATCAGAAGCCCGTCCATGAGCATCAAGCTTCCTTCTGTTATCGTATTGAATGATTTTGTAAAGCCGGCTAAAACGCCGGCTTTTTCACGTTTTAATGTCTTTTTACGAGATGGATGGCGATGCCAATATTGTAACAAAAAACATAAAACCCAAGAGTTAACATTCGATCATGTCATACCGCGTTCAAAGGGTGGCCTTACGACATGGGAAAACATTGTGACATCATGCAGACGGTGTAATTTGACCAAAGGTGCGCGCTCTGTGAAAGAAAGCGGTCTTCATATGCTCTCAAAACCGTATCAACCTGATTTTTACACGCTCAATGATAAAGGGCGCAAATTCCCGCCCAGCTTCCTTCATGAAAGCTGGCAAGATTATTTATATTGGGATAGTGAGTTACAAGTTTAAATTTCAGGCCTGTGTGTTACACGTAATTTTTTTAAAATTCGAGCGCATTCAAAAGCCTTTGCTTCAATAACAACTTGTGGATCATTAAGTGTCATACCCTCGAGAATTTTATTAGATACGAATCCCTTATATAATTCACCGCCATCAATTGGTCTTAAATAACCTGCAAAAATCATTTGAGCAATAATAGCTCTTTGGAGTACATCACTTACCTCATCTGTGTAATCCACAGATTTATAGGGTAAAGGCATATTATTAAATGAAGATCTTGAAATAGAAATCGGACCTTGTGCCATTTGTACATTAGCTGCCCTTGAAAAAACATTAGGGCCTTGAGAATCTTTCAATATGTTCTGAGACCTGTCGTAGGCCTCACGAAAATGCTTCATAATGTTTCTTGGTGCTATTAGTCTCATAATTACGTAAATTATACATATTTATGGTAATTGTCAAGCTTTCTCTTTTAAATAAGCTCAAATCATACTCGTTTTTTAAACTATGACTAAAAAAACCCATATGTTTTCAAATCTTTTTGATTTATCGTACCAAAGGAAACCGCTTCAAGCTGTTGGATTTTATATCGCGCAATTGAT
>JBBKXB010000090.1:0-9914 GCA_037969255.1 Bdellovibrionales bacterium
ATCCAATACAAAACCACATTTTGCCCAGACTATTGCGCCGCTATGAGAACCTGCCTGCATGTTCAAAGTCGAAAACGTATACTCATCTTTGAGAAGATGCATCAAGTTACGCATATAAATAATACCCATTCCAGAAAAACCGTGACGAGCGCCAGAGCTTTCCATCACGCCAGGTCCAGTAACTCTATTGACTAAATCAACAAACTCTTCTCTCTTGAAAACCCTATCACCATTATAAAAACCTTGCAGAGTGAGTTTTAAAAACCTGTCATTTTCCGATAAATTTTGTGCCGCTTCATTGAACTCAAATTTAATGTCATCAATGGGCATATCACGCAAGAGTGATCGTTTGATAAAAGCTTTTTGACGTTGTGTAAGCATGTTATTTCCTTAAAAATCTAAGAAAACAGGTTACCACAACCCTTAGATTATGTCAATTTTAAAGTGCGTCAGGGAGTTTTTTACGAGTGGCCAAATTAATGGTCACTTCACGCGCACGCGAAGGATCCATTTGCGCCAATATGGGTGACAAACGACGCTCATTCATACGCCCCATAACTTGGAGCAACACTTCAAGATCAAGCGTATTTAAAATATTGGCGGCATCTTTTGGTTTCATGCCCTCATAGATTTTCACGAGTGATGTGAGTTGCGCTTCTTCGGCCTCAGATTGTTGATCCAAGAGTTGACGAATTTCATTACGTAAACCAGAAAGTTCTTCAAATTTTTGACCCAGCTCCGCTTTGGCCGCTTCCATCAAAGCTTCACGGCGTTCGAGTTCATTTTCACGTGTGTCCAGCGCACGACGGCGCTCACTCAATTGACGAAGAACGGTGATGTTGGCATTTGATAATTCGTCTATGTCGCCTTCTTCTGGCGGTGCATCGTTTTCTTCTTTGGCTTCGAGATCGACAATTTTTGCGCCTTTGTCTTCACTAACAATGTTTTCGCTAACCACCACTTCGCCCGATTTGCTTTTATCGTCTTCGGCAACAACGGCGATGCTAAAATCACTCAGACGTATGCCAAAGCCAATGATCAAAACGATCACAACCACATGTAAAAACGAAAGTTTTTTGAGTTTCATAATAAAATATTACCCGCGACCTGCGCGTTTTAAAGCGGCCATCAATGCTTTTTCAGCAGGTGTGCCTAGTTTGGCAAGCTCTTGTTTATCGGCGGCACTAAGATCATCAAAATCATCCGAGGCTGGTGACGCATCTTCTTTTAAATCATCTTCAAATTCAGGGTCCATAATATTAAATATAGGCGCAGGCGCGCGATCTTCAATGTCATCATCCTGTGTCGTATTAGTTTTTTTCGATAAAGGTGGAGGGGTGCGCGATGGCGCTTGTTTTCTGATGGATGTCACATTGGATGGTTTGCCAGATGTGAGGGCATGCATATCATCTAAAATATCTTGTGCCACACGGATGGCTTTGTTCATACGCTCAATTTTAACCTCTAAATCAAGTTTTCCGCTTTCCAAGGCTGATTGAAAAATCGCCATTTGTGCGCCCATAGCCTTAGTCATTTGATCGAATTTAAATTGTTCTTTTTTAAACTTCAAAATTTGCCACAAAAGAGTTGAGCCTAAACCAATAGCCACGACCAAGCAGACCAAGATGGTCAGGTCGATAATCACGTTTGATAAGACACCTATTTCGTTCAATTGTCGTCCTCTTCATCTTTTTGTGGCGGAATGTAACGTTCAATTTGCGCGGCGAGTTTGCCCTGCTTTTGTCCAGTTTTAGCGGTAAACATAGGGAAATGTCCACATCGAAGTTCAATTGAATCTTCGGTTGTGGTGTTGAGCATGATTTGCGTGCCCGGTTTCCAGCTCAGTATATCTTTTAGTTGTATCGATCTTTCGGCCAAAATGGCCGAGATTTGCACATCTGTTTTCATGAGCTCTTTAGTCAAATGCATTTCCCAGATTGAATCACGCCCAAATTTTTCACCCATAAACATTTGCAAAAGAAGACCGCGAATAGGCTCAAGCGTGGAATAAGGCAAAAGAATTTCAATACGTCCGCCACGATCACCCATATCCACGCGTAAACGCACCGCGATACACGCATTATTAGGTTGTGTGATGGTGGCAAACCGTGGATTCGTTTCCATGCGTTCTAAGCGGAATGACACGGGCGCCAGTGGATCAAAAGCCGAGGACATATCGCCCAAACACGTGTTCACAAGGCGTTCGACAAGTTTTGTTTCAATGGTGGTGTAAGGACGACCCTCGACACGCATCGCGGGCACACCTTTGCGCCCACCAAGCAAAACATCCACAATTGAATAAATAAGCGCGCTATCAATGGTCAAAAGCCCATTATTGTCCCATTCCTCAGCCTTAAATACAGAAAGCATCGCGGGCAATGGAATAGAGTTCAAATAGTCGCCAAAACGCACTGTTGAGATTTGGTCTAGAGATACTTCAACGCTGTCATTGGTAAGGTTGCGCAAGGTGGTGGACATGAGTCTGACCAAACGATCAAACACAATATCAAGCATCGGCAAGCGTTCATAATTCACAAGCGCGGCATTCACAAGCGCCATAACGCCGCTGCGATCAGCGCCGTCCATATCATCATCAAAGCCTAAGAGGCTATCAATTTCATCTTGATTGAGAATGCGCGCATCAGTTTCTTCGTCGTCGCCGTCTTCATCCCCAAGCAATGCATCATCTTGCATCGCCTCTGTCGCCAAGGGAGCCTCTTGATCTGCTGTTTTCTCTGTGGTTTCTGTTTCAGCCATAACTCTTATTGTATCAAAATTTCTTGAAAAAGCACGTCTTTTACTTCAATGGGTGCCACAGCGGCGTTCACGCGTGCCAAAAGCTCTTGGCGCAGACGATAAATCCCAGCAGAACCGCGCAAGTCAGACACACGCAATTCCCGTAAATAAGTTTGGAAATGGTCAATCACACGGGGTGCAATTTTTTCAACCGCCGCTTGATCTGCCGCGCTTTCAAGTTCCAACTGTACTTTCAATTTCAAATAACGCGGTTGGCCTTGGGTGGTTGATAAGTTCACAACCAAATCGGGTATCTCCATAAAGGCAACCGTATGCCCTTCGCCCTCTTCACCTTTTTTACTTTTTTTACCGCCATGACCATCATCACCGCCATCAGCATCACCATGTTCGGATGACTCATCGGCTGATTTTCCTAAAATTGGATCCAAAAGACCTGAAACATAGGCGCCAGCGCCCGCAGCTATGAGCAATACAACCGCCCCAATGATAATAAATAATTTCTTTTTGCTCTTCTTGCCTGTGCCCTCTAAATCAAGCTCTTCGCCATCCTCGCCGACTTCTTTTTCACCATCCTCGCCAGACTTGGTCGCACGGATTTCTTCTTTATCAGCGCCCTTAGAACCAGCATCTTCGTCATCCACTGCATCGTCAGGTGTGTTGTCCTCATCACCTTTTTTGCCTTTTTTCTTTTTGTTCTTCTTGCCGAATAAAGCCATGAGTTGACGCGTCCTTAAATTTTACAAAGTGATTTGCTAGAAACTTTATTCTATCAGCACTTGTGCACCTATGAAAAGCCCTGATTTTAAACCTTTATATGACGAAAATTTAAAACTGGCACGGGCTTTGCAATCTATCTTAACGGAAAAGATTTTTAATAAGAAAGGACGCGCATTTCACGTTATGGAAGCTGCAACTTACATAGGATTGAGTTACCAGACTGGCCTTCAGCGCCAAATGGATGTCATTGCCAATAATATTGCCAATGTGTCCACCCCTGGGTTCAAATCGCGTAATGTTATGTTTGACAGCTATGTGAATGATCCCAAAGGCGTGAAAGAAGAGTATCTTTCGGTTAATGATTTTGGTGAGTATGTTGATACCGCGCAAGGCGCTATCACACCGTCTGGTCGTCCCCTTGATATCGCGCTTGAAGGCCCTGGTTATTTCGGCGTCATCACAGGCGATGGCGTTAAATATTCTCGCGCAGGACATTTATCACTCAACAGCATCGGCGAAGTTGTAACCCCTAATGGTATGCGCATTGCCGATAGTGGGGGCGCGCCAATCACTGTGCCCGAAGGTACGTCAAAAATTACCATTGGTAATAACGGTGCGATCTCAGCCGATGGTAACGTCGCGGGTGAAATGATGCTGCGCGAATTTACAAACATTAATGACGTACGCCCCATAGGTAATAATTTATATGAATCAGATGTACCGCCTCTTGAAATCGAAGAAGGCAGCACACGGGTGCTCCAAGGTTTCATCGAAAGCTCGAATGTTAATTCCATTAAAATGACCACCGATTTGATGGAAGCCAGCCGTAAATACACTGATATGCAACGCATGTTGCAAGGTGAAAATGACCGCGTCAGAGACATGATTTCTCGTGTCGGACGACAAAAGTAACGAATGAACACTAATTTAGTAAGCTAACCACAAGGAGAACCAAACCATGCTAGCTCTCAATATCGCCGCCTCGGGTATGTTTGCCCAACAAACCAATGTTGATGTTATTTCCAATAACATTGCGAATGTGACAACCACAGGCTTTAAGCGCCAACGCGCTGAATTCCAAGACATGATCTATATCAACCGTCAGCGCCCTGGCGCACAAAGCGCGGATGATGGCACAATCTTACCAAGCGGTATCCAGCTTGGTGTTGGTGTTAAAACGGGTGCTATTTACCGCTCTCAAGAACAAGGGCCATTACAGCCCACACAAGGCGAACTTGATATTGCCATTGGTGGAGATGGTTTCCTACAAATCGAATTGCCAAACGGTGACACAGGCTACACAAGAGCAGGTGCATTACAATTGAATGCAGATGGCGAAATGGTCACTGTGCAAGGGTATCGCCTCACTCCTGGTATCACAATTGGTGATGACGCATTGGATGTGACGATTAATCCATCAGGTGAAGTGTCTTACCGTACAGCAGGCGCAACAACCTTTACGGTTGCGGGTCAATTACAGCTTGCACGTTTCCCTAATAGTGGCGGTTTAGAAGCCATTGGGAATACGAGCTTTATTGAAACAGAAGCGTCTGGCGCGCCGATCACAGGTAGCCCGCAAACTGATAATTTTGGTGAAATCCAACAAGGTTTCTTGGAAGCATCCAATGTGAATGTGGTTGAAGAGATCACCAAATTGATCACAGCACAGCGTTCGTACGACATGAACTCTCGGACAATCCAAGTGGTCGATGAAATGCTCGGAACAGCGTCACAAATTAGATAACTCAACCATCTTTAAAGGATAAAGATCATGCTTAAAACATTAACCACTGCGATTATACTCTCAGCGTTTATCGCGCTCCCAGCGTCGGCTGCCACTTTAAATAAAAAAGTGCTTTTGACGGGTGATGTGCTCACGGTGGGCGATGTGTTTGAAGGCGCACAAAACCACAGCGACCACGTGCTTGGCCCTGCGCCGCGCGCTGGTAATGTTTTGATGCTTGATCTTAAAACACTTGATCGTATTGCCAATGGATTTGATATCAATTGGGAAGATCGCAGTGCCTTTGCCACGTCAACTGTGCGCCGTGATAGCAAGAATATTGATGATACGTCTGGTGAAGCAACGCTTATTAAAGTTCCCGCTCTGCGTGTGGCTCTTAATCGTAATGATGTGATCAAAGCGTCCGATGTGCACATGATCGAAGTGTCTTCAAAATCAGTACGCGATAACACGGCGTTACAAGCCACAGATTTGGTCGGACAGAGCGCTTTGAAATTAATCAAACCTGATGAATTGGTGTCTATGAATGACCTCATTGCCCCCAAAGTCATCAAACGCGGGGAAATGGTGACCATTTCTTTAAGTGTCGGGCGCATATCGCTCACATCCAAAGGCCGCGCTATGGAAGATGCGCGCATGGGCGACATGGTTAAACTTAAAAATGAAAGCAGTGATCGCGTTATTCAAGCCCGCGTCACTGGCCACCGCGAAGCCACCATGGCACCGCAAAGCTAAGAACGTAAGGTAAATCAAAGGGAGGTAACAACTCATGGTACTAAAACACTCACTCAAGGCCGCAACAGCAATAGCCATCATGGTTTCTTTGTCAGCGTGCGCGGGGATGAACGAACGCTTAAGCCGCGTCAACCGTCCACCACCGCAAAGCTTTGCCAACCCATCGACCATTCCGATGCCCGCGCAAAACATGGAGATCAAACAAGGCAATTCTTTATGGTCATCACAACGCACCACGTTTTTCAAAGACCAACGCGCTCGTACAGTTGGCGATATCTTAACGGTCATGGTTGAAATTGATGATAAAGCAGAACTTGAAAACTCAACCACGCGAACACGTTCTGGCAATGAAAGCGCCAGTGTTGGTGCACTCGCAGGATTTGAAAATGTCATCGCTGGTAAAATATTACCCAATGGCAATGACCTGTCTAATCTTGGACAATTTGGTTCAACCACTGATAGTTCAGGTGACGGACAAGTGGATCGTGAAGAGAAAATTGAGCTTGTGCTTGCAGCCATTGTCGCTGATGTGTTGCCCAACGGTAATATGGTGATCAAAGGTCAACAAGAAGTGCGTGTCAATTTTGAAAACCGTATCTTGACATTAACGGGCATCATTCGCCCCGAGGATATTTCGATCAACAACTCAATCAGCTATGACAAAATAGCCGAAGCCAGAATTTCGTACGGCGGTACGGGACAAATCACAGATGTCCAACAACCGCGATACGGACAACAAATTTATGAAGCGATATTCCCTTTCTAATCTTTTCCAAAACTTGAAACTATATTTCTTCATAAACCTTTAAAACCCGATCTTTGAACAATCAAAGGTCGGGTTTTGCTTTGTGTAATTTGGTTTTTGGCATACGCTTATGAATATGAGATTCACTGATAAAAAACCGATCATTTTGAGCATTGGCTTTGAGCGCCCATTCAGCAATTTTACAGCCCATGACAGTGTGATGACGGATCACCGCCGTACGTGTTATGGTACGCTCACCGATCCTATTGATATGATTGTCGAAGCGCTGGACGCCACACCACTCATTATCCCAACCAACGTACCACGCGATCAAATAAAACATCTTGTCGATATGGCAGATGGTATTTTATTGCCCGGTGGGGATAGCAACGTACACCCCAATTTATACAAATGTGATCCTTGTCCAAAATCTCATCAAAGCTATGATAAAAATCGTGATCGTTTAGAGCTCACACTTTTGGAAGAAGCGTACGCTTTTAAAAAACCAGTTCTTGGTATTTGTCGTGGCATGCAAATGATCAATGTGTGGCGCGGTGGCACGTTAAAACAATCCCTATCTAACGGTGCGATAGATCATATGTGTTCACTCGATACGCTTGGTAAAAGCGATGAGGTTGAGCACAATCATGATCTTAATGTGCCTGTCGGTACAAAGCTTTATGATTGGATGGATGGCACACCACAAACGCGCGTTAATAGCTGGCACTGCCAAGCGATTGATACGCTCGGAAAGGCATTAATTGAGGAAGCGCGTGCGCCCGATGGCATCATAGAGGCGTTTCGTCTTGATGATGAGAACCATTTTATTTATGGCGTACAATGGCATCCTGATTTTAATCCACATCAGCCCGCGTCACAAGCGGTTTTGAATGCGTTTAAAAAAGCGTTGTAAAAAAAGCTTGTCAAAAGACTGTTTTTATATTATGTATATGTAATGACCACTGTTAATCGCCATACAGTCCTAAATGCAATTTCAGAAATGAAAGAATTTGCCGGTTTTGCGCAAAATGAACAAGATTATATTAGCACTAAGATTTCTGATGTTTTTAATGCTGAGTCCACACAATGGATTTTACACAGCCAATTAACAACTTTAGAAACTAAAATCGAAACTCTTTACGCGTTCACGAAAACTCAAAATGATGACCTCGAAACTGTCTTTTATGGTTCTTTGGCAATGTGTACCAATCTTGATTTACAATCAAATAACCTCAATAGTTTTGCATCCTATAGATTTTTATATGAGCGATTATTGGGCCCTGAAGTTAGGCAATGGCTACCCCCTGCTTATGTGTGTGCGGCTTCTATGCCCAATTTGGATCCTTGTGTACGTAAGAAACTCTTAACTAACATTAGTGAGGCTGCAGCAACAGCGCACGGTTGGTCAAAAAAAGAACCTGAGTTTATTACAAAGCCGTCACACTTGATTATTTAAAGAAATAAGCATAAAAAAACCGCCCAAATCCATAAAGGAGGGCGGTATTTTTTTAGATCATATTAGACAGGAATGATCTGGCGGCGACCTACTCTCCCACGTCTTAAGACGCAGTACCATTGGCGCAAGAACCTTTCACGAGCCAGTTCGGAATGGGATGGTGTGGTACGATTCTGCTAGAACCACCAGATCATTCCTGTCTGTATGACAGTTTCTTAAACGATTGTTAATCGGAAAACAAGACAAGAGATTCAAAGACCTAATATTTGAGTTTTTATTTATTCATACCTAATGTTGGTGGCATTGACACTGCGCGTAACGTAACAGTTTATAAATAAGCTGTACGTAGCGTGATTATCAAGCTCTATCGAGCAATTAGTACTGGTTAGCTTCAAGCATTACTGCTCTTCCACATCCAGCCTATCAACGTGGTGGTCTTCCACGGCTCTGATAGGGAGTCCTTGTTTTGAGGCTGGTTTCCCGCTTAGATGCTTTCAGCGGTTATCCGTCCCGTATTTAGCTACTCGGCGCTGCCACTGGCGTGACAACCGATACACCAGAGATACGTCCTTCCCGGTCCTCTCGTACTAAGGAAAGATCCTCTCAAGACTCCAACACCCACGGCAGATAGGGACCAAACTGTCTCACGACGTTCTGAACCCAGCTCACGTACCTCTTTAAATGGCGAACAGCCATACCCTTGGGACCTGCTCCAGCCCCAGGATGAGATGAGCCGACATCGAGGTGCCAAACAGCGCCGTCGCTGTGGACGCTTGGGCGCTATCAGCCTGTTATCCCCAGAGTACCTTTTATCCGTTGAGCGATGACCCTTCCATACAGAATCACCGGATCACTATGACCGACTTTCGTCTCTGCTCGACATGTACGTCTCGCAGTCAGGCTAGCTTATGTCATTGCACTCGACGACCGATTTCTGACCGGCCTGAGCTAACCATCGCGCGCCTCCGTTACTTTTTAGGAGGCGACCGCCCCAGTCAAACTACCCACCATACAGGGTCCCGGTCCCAGATTCAGGAGACTCGGTTAGATATCAAGAACGTTAAGGGTGGTATTTCACTTGGTGGCTCCACACGGACTGGCGTCCGCGCTTCATAGCCTCCCACCTATGCTACACATAACGTTCCTAATACCACTGTAAAGCTGTAGTAAAGGTTCATGGGGTCTTTCCGTCTGACCGCGGGTACTCCGCATCTTCACGGAGAATTCAATTTCGCTGAGTTCGTATTGGAGACAGTGGGGAAGTCGTTACGCCATTCGTGCAGGTCGGAACTTACCCGACAAGGAATTTCGCTACCTTAGGACCGTTATAGTTACGGCCGCCGTTTACCGGGGCTTCAATTCGGAGCTCTCACTCCTCCTCTTAACCTTCCGGCACCGGGCAGGCGTCAGGCCCTATACTTCGACTTAGTCGTCTTTGCAGAGCCCTGTGTTTTTGATAAACAGTCGCTACCCCCTATTTTGTGCCCCCATATCAAGGTTGCCCTCAATATGGGCTTGCTTATCCCGAAGTTACGCAAGTAATTTGCCGAGTTCCTTCAATACGATTCTCTCAAGCGCCTTAGTATTTTCTACCTACCCACCAGTGTCGGTTTGGGGTACGGACTATATGTGGAGGCTATTTCCTGGACGTCCTTCACCACCTGCCCAATCCAATAAGGGCAAATGATTTACGGCCGCCGTCACATCTCCACAGGTCACGGAATATTAACCGTGTTACCATCGACTACGCCTTTCGGCCT
>JBBKXB010000091.1:0-10882 GCA_037969255.1 Bdellovibrionales bacterium
GATAAATACGCAAGAGATGTCCCCGCAAGCATCACGGAGAGGCCATATTCAAAGCCCGCGAGTAATGTGCCCGTAAGTGATAACACAACAGCCAAGATGGCATAATTTTGAATAAATTCTTTTAACGGATTTATAGGCTCTGTAAGTTTTAAACCCATAGCCTCTTGATGATTTTCAATTTCGACGGGCCATTCGTGACCACTAAGAGAGGCCATTTTACGCCACATATCAAGCGCTGCATCCCAGTTACCACGGCGTATATCGCGCATTGATGGCGGTTTGCCTAGATCACCGCGTATATAAAATTTGAAATCGGTATGTTTGACATCTGTTGTATGATTTTTATCTTCATATACCCAATTGATTGTGTATATGCCATACGCAAACTCAATATCAATACTGTCTTCAATGTCATCAATAAAGTTTGAGACTTGCGCAATGTCATGGACACGCATGTGACGCGCACGATCAAGTAATAAATGGTAGAGAGCCTTAGGTTTCATGATAGAGCTTTCATTGGGCTAGGCCACTTTCAATCCGTGTTCACGCGCAATATCCATCGCGAGATCAGCCATTTGATCACTCGTGAGCGGGTTCAAATTACGCTCTAATTCACCGCCCAAAAAGATTTTAGCGCGGTGAAGCATTGGCGCAAAGAAACGCGACGAAATACTTATCTCTGGGAATGATCCATACATACAGCCCGTGCAACGTCCCGTAATGGCTTTGGCCTCGCTCCGTGTTTGCACATCGCGGTAGGATTCGGGGAAATTATCGGCATACACTGGGATAGAGCGCGGCATGCGATAATCACAACACACCGCCATATCCCCATTGGGTTGAATTGCGAAATACAAATTAGGGCTGTCGCAACGTCCATTATTGCGCCTGCGCCATTGGATGGGCTGGCCTGTTATAAAACGGTACATATCATCAAGATATTCATCACTGTCATAAAGATTATAACCCTCGTCACGGAGTTTTTTACATTCTTGTAAGACTTCCCACACTTTGGGGTATAATTCAGGCATAAAGCGAAGTGATGTATCATATGATGAGAAACTGCGCGGTTCATGTTTGGACGTTGTGTGCGCAGGCACAAGTGACACCCACCAGCCAATTTTCGTGGCAAATTTAATCACGGCGGGTATGTGATCTAAGTTACGAGGCGCAAGCACGCACCCAAAACTCGCAAAAGATTTTGTTGGGAATGTCGCATTCACATTGGCGATGGTGTCAATCGCACGGCGCCAGCTATTATTGAAGCCGCCATTTATAGTATCTTGCATGTCGGGCACAAGACTATCAAGGGAAATAGAGATATCCTGAGCGCCAATTTTAGCCATATCTTCGAGTTGTTTTTTGGTGGCAATACCGTTTGTTTGAAGGCGCGGATGCACACCGTTATCAATCATCGCGCCCGCAATATCAATTATATCATTACGCACAAAAGGTTCACCACCCGTTAACAAACACACAGATGTTCCAATTTTAGCCAAGTTTTCAGCGATTTTACGGGCGTCATCTAAGGAGGCTTCTTCTTGATCAGCATTCGCATAAATGACATTGCATTGCTCACATGCCAAATTGCACCGCGCGGTCACGTAATATTGAACATAGGCAGGATTATCCTTGGTGAGTACCGAGGCTGCAAGTTTTCCCAATCCGCCTTCAAAAAATGACATTATTTCTTATAACCAACGATGGCGATATTCCATGCCCACCATTTTAAAAGCGGTATTTTGAGCAAGGTTTTATCAATTGCGGCAAGCGGTTTATAAAACCAATTATTCTGTTTTTCGTGCGTTAAAATGCGTTTCCAATAACGGTCTTCATTGGGGTCAATTTTATCAACCAAATAGAATTTTAAAAACAATACGAGCGATGTCAGCCAGAAAAATTCTTTATCAACTTTACCAAAATGTTTTTCCCAAATTTTGAGGTCTTGCATGCGAATAGGGTGTTCGTCCTCGGTGCGCACTTCGGTGGCCATGTTGCGATACACGTTAATCACGGGGTTGTGCGCCACAGGGTCCCATGAACACATTTGTCCACCCGATTTCACAACGCGGGCGCATTCGCCCAAACATTTATCAATATCCACGTGATGAAGCACGTTTGCACAAAAAATTACATCAAAACTATTGTCTTTAAATTGTGATAAATCCTCGGCATTGCATACTGCGCTTTCAAGTGATGTGCCGTAATGTGTCGCCACTTTCTTAACCACGTCACACATACCAGGGCTTAAATCAGTCGCCATAACGTCCGCGCCATGCATGGCAAACCATACCGCGCTTTCGCCAGCGCCAGAGCCAATATCAAGGAGTTTTTTACCCTTTAAATCACCCATTTGCTTGAATAACCAAGCGCTTTCAGGGGATGTAGTGGCGGTGAAGGTTTCGCGCACCATGACCTCTTCGGGTTTGATGGTGGCAGCCCATTCATCATGAAATTCGCGTTCTTTATCAAGTATTTCGGCAGTTTGTGGCATTGTTATTCCTTTTTATAAGTACACTCACGCAAACCTTAGACAAAGCTTATGTTTTTTGCAATCCACCTATAAATTGAAATTCTCCCATAAAAATTATTTTTCCATATATAAAATACTAAAAAACTAATATAAATCAATAAATTATTCATTAAATATTAACCTACTCGCAACTATGTTCGTATACTATAGTATGAGTAATAAAATGAACAATAATGAAGTTGCCAGCGCTCAATATCAGGTAACGCCAGAGCCAGCGGCTACATTTAATGATAGCCTATACAACCTACAGTGGTATTACGCTGGTTCGACAAATATAAACATCAACGAAGCTTGGGATTATTACCGCGGTAATGGCGTGATCGTTGCCGTTATTGATGATGGATTTGATTACAATCACGCGGATTTATCCGCCAATTATGATCAATCCATAGATGTTGACCTTAGAAGCGGTGACAATGATGCATTCTACGGTTCTGGAGATCGCCACGGCACAGCTGTGTCGGGTGTCATTGCCGCTGATGACAATGGTGTTGGCACGGTGGGAATCGCGCCCGATAGCACACTTATGGGCTTGCGTGTTGGCTTTGGAGCTTCGGGCACTATTTCACAATTTAACAACGCTTTTAATGCCGTTATTGATACCGCCGATGTGGTGAATAATAGTTGGGGATATACAACGAGCTTTTCCGATAATTTTAATAGCGCGTATTTTTCTACCTCTGCAGCCGCGCTTAAAACCCTCGCTGATGATGGTCGTGATGGGTTAGGTGTGATTACTGTTTTTGCAGCAGGGAATGACAAAGAAATTGGTCACAGTGCCAATTATCACAACCATTCTAACAGCCCATACACTATTACCGTTGGCGCGATCCAATCAAATGGTCAATTTTCGGAATTTTCTTCGTCTGGCGCGAGTGTTTTGATCTCTGCGCCCGGTTCATTAATCGCCACCACGGACAACACAGGCGCGGATGGTTATGTGTCTTCTGATTATGCTTATGCCTATGGGACATCGTTTTCTGCGCCGTTAATTTCAGGTGTTGTTGCGTTGATGCTTGAGGCCAATGCCAATTTGGGTTGGCGCGATGTTCAAGATATTTTGGCTTATAGCGCGGTGCAAACGGGCAATACAATCAATGATGGCACAGCGGAAACCTATAGCTACACAGGCGCGGATAATTGGAATGGCGGTGGGCTTCATTTTTCCAATCAATATGGATACGGGCTTGTTGATGTCACCGCGGCGGTTAAATTGGCTGAAAGTTGGGAAGCTCAATCAACTTCCATCAATCAAGCTCAAGTCACAGGCACGAATAACACAGATGTCGTGATCACTGATCTTGGCACAGTGTCATCAGGGATTACGATTACGGATAACATTCAAATTGAACATGCCCAAATCGCCATAAACCTCAGTCATGGCAAACTCGGCCAACTGGATGTGTTTTTAATTGCACCAGATGGCACGCGCTCGCAATTAATCGATAATCCAGACAATGGTGGCAACACTCTAACATCACTTAATTTCACACTGACCTCAGAAGCTTTTAGAGGTATGGACGCGTTAGGAAATTGGAGATTAGAGGTTGTTGATACGGCGTCAGGTCAAACAGGTACATTGAACGGCTGGTCACTTACGTTATCAGGTAAATCAGAAACACAAAATGATCAGTATGTGTTCACGGATGAGTATTCTAAAATTGCAAGTCAACCAGGGCGCACACATATTGTCGAAAATGATGGCGGTACGGATATAATCAATGCGGCAGCCGTAAGTTCTGATAGTTTTATAGACCTATCATCAGGTTACAGAATTGATGGTGTTTATCTGGGCGCATCAGATTTCAGCGCTATTGAAAACGTTACAGTAGGCTGGGGCAATGACGTTGTGTATGGGAATGCAGCCAACAATGTTTTAAATGGCAATCGCGGTGATGATTACCTTAATGGACGCGATGGGGACGATATATTAATTGGCAGTTTAGGCAATGATAGCCTCGATGGCGGCGCTGGGAATGACACGCTTTATGGCGGAGATGGTAATGATAACATTGTTGATTTAATTGGTGACACAATTGTTGATGGTGGCGCTGGTGATGATTACATTTACACGGATGACGGTGATGACATTATCACTGCGGGCGCTGGGAATGACATTGTAACGTCTGGTCTTGGGAATGACACAATCCACGGGAATGACGGTGATGATATTCTAGATGGCGGCGATGGTGATGACATCATGTATGGTGATGATGGGGATGACAGCCTATATGGACGCGCGGGCGTTAATGCGCTCTATGGCGGCGCTGGGGCTGATATTTTAGTCTCTGAAGATGGAGATGATATAATTGAAGGCGGTTCGGGTGATGACTATGTTTTCGCGGGCGCGGGCAATGACGATATAAAAGGTGACGCTGGACAAGACCTCATTTATGGGGATGGTGGTAACGACACAATCCATGGCGGCGATGACGATGATCGCATTTCTGGTGGCGATGGAGAGGATACAATATACGGTGACGCAGGTGATGATTATATCCATGCGGGCGCTGGGAACGACACGGTTTATGGCGGCGGTGGGAACGACTCTCTCGTGGCCGTGACGGGTGATGATATTATTTATGGCGAAGCGGGTGATGATATTTTAAGCGGTGGTTCAGGTATCAATACCCTGTATGGCGGCGCGGATAATGATCAACTTTATGGTTATGAAGGCAATGACATTCTTGATGGCGGGGATGGGAACGACAATATATTTGGTGGATCAGATAATGACACCATTCGTGGTGGTTTAGGGAATGACCTAGTGCTCGGCGAAGCGGGCGATGACACAATCCACGGCGACGATGGTAATGACGAGCTTTATGGTGGTTCAGGTAACGACACAGTCTATGGTGATGCGGGTGATGATAAACTTGATGGTGGTTTAGGCAATGACACGCTTATTGATTTCCTTGGCGCGAATAATTTTTATGGCGAAGGTGGTAACGATACGATCACGTTCACAAGCACTGGCAATAATTTACATGGTGGGGCGGGCGCCGATCAATTCATCTTGTCTTTCTTAATTGACGCCAGCGAAGCGTTTTCTGGTAATTACTCAACTGCGCTTGATTTCAGCCTATCCGATGGTGACGTGTTTGATATCAGTAATGTGCTCAGTGGGTTTGATGCGCTTAGCGATAGTATCAACGATTTCGTGACCATTGGTGAAGATGCGGGACGCTCAACCATCAGCGCGCGCAATGATACGAATGATGCATTCTCATCTATCTTGTTTGCGGACAACGACCCATTTGCAGGCTTAAGCGTGCAAGATTTACTCGATAGTGGTACTCTCGTTGTTTAATAAATTCCAAGTGATTTATAAACGCGGATAAGGGCGGTCACTTGGTTTGTTGTGGCGGTTGATAAGGCGCTCTCGGCACTATTGGCGCTTCTTTGTGCATCAAGAACATCAAGAAACGCAATTTCACCCTCATTAAATAACAACTGCGATAATTTTAACGCTTCATTGGCGTTGTCAAAAGATTGTTGAAGCGTGGTGCGTTGTCGATTAATTTGTGTGAAATCATTAAGCGCTGTTTCTACCTCGGCGACAGAATTCAAAACGGCTTTTCGGTATTGCTCAAATGCCCCTTTTTCAACGGCTTTGGCGACATCAATTTGCCCTTCAATGCGTCCGAAATCCAATAATTTGACAGCGCCGCCCAAAGCAATGCTCCAAATGTTGGCGTTACTGGCAAAATTATTATCTGTGATGCCAAACAAACCGCTGATAGTAAAGCTTGGGTATAGATCGGCTATTGCGGCTTTTCTTAGGGCTGTGCTCGCAATCAAGTTTGCCTCTGCCGCTTTGATATCAGGGCGATTTTGAATGATGACGGCAGGCGCTAATAAAACGGGCGTGATATCCGTTCCCGGTATGCCCGTATTGCTATCAAGTGTTGTCATGATTTCGGCGGGTAACATCCCTGTTAACGTTACAAGGCGCAAGCTGGTATTATTAGCAAGACGTTCAAATTCAGGAATAGAGGCACGCGTGTTGTTAACCAAAGCGCTAGCACGTTCAACATCCAATTGTGGGTTTTCACCCACCTCGGTCAAAAGCTTAACGAGTTTAAGCGTTTCAGTTTGTGTATCAAGATTGTTTTGTGCAATCGCAAGCTGGTCTTCAAATCCGCGATACTCAACATAAGCGCGTCCCACTTCGGCCACTAAAGTCAAACTGACATTATCATAGCTGTTTTCTTGTGCCGTGGTGTTGGCTTGCGCGGCAGTCGTGTTGTTGCGGTTTTGTCCAAAGAGATCGATCTCATAAGAGGCATCAAACGCGGCATCGTAAGAATTAAATGGATTGCCACCCAGTGTTGAACCAGTGTCTTGTCGTCCTGCATTGGCGCTCGCACCGATTTGCGGTAAAAGTGATGATTTGGCGGAGCGATATTGTCCGCGTGCTTCTAAGATTTTACTCTCAGCAATCGTACGATCTGGGCTATTGGCCAGAGCGGTTTCCACAAATTTATTAAGCACAGGGTCATTAAAATCTTGCCACCAGTTTTTTAAGTTTTGAGGTATTTGCACGGTTTGATACTGCGCACTCTGCCCTGTCAAAATATCAGGCTTATTTATGCTTTCAATTTGAGTCCAATTTTGTGCCACATCCATCTTTTCTTGCGAATATGGCGCTTGCGCGCATGCCGATAATACGAATGTCGATGATAGTAATAAAAGGGATATTTTAGTCATCAAATAATGGATCCGTTTCTTTGTCTAAAGAGATAGGCGTACGTTCGCTATTTTGTGGCGTGTTATGATCGCCCTTATCGCTCTTTTTACCGATTGATCTAAAAATCACATAAAAGACAGGGGTGAATATTAGCCCAAATATAGTCACGCCAATCATGCCAGAGAATACCGCCACGCCAATGGATTGGCTCATTTCAGCGCCAGCACCACTTGCAAGCACTAAAGGCAATACACCCATGATGAAGGCGATGGATGTCATCAAGATAGGGCGCAAACGTAGATGTGCTGATTCAATTGCGGCCTCTATTGTGGAGCGTCCTTGATGTTCAAGCTCTCGTGCAAACTCTACAATTAAAATCGCGTTTTTGGAGGCGAGACCTGCCAGCACAAACAATGCAATTTGCGTGAATATATTATTCTCTAACCCCATGATATAAAGCCCTAACATGGCAGACAGAACGGCCATCGGAACGATCATGATAACCGCAAGAGGCATCGTCAGGCTTTCATATTGCGCGGCGAGTACTAAGAACACAAATAAAAGACAAAGCGGGAAAATCAAAAGCGCGGTGTTGCCTGCAAGAATTTGTTGGTACGTCAATTCTGTCCATTCAAACGCCATGCCTTGAGGAAGCGTTTCATTAAGAATTTGTGCCATGGCGGCTTGGGCTTCCCCTGAGGATACACCGGGCGCTGCATTACCATTAAGATCAGCCGCCCGAAACGCGTTGTAGCGACTGACGGTCTCTGGCCCAAATGTTTCTTTGACCTCAAGCACTGATCCCAAGGGCACCATTGTGCCATCATTATTGCGCACTTGTAGACGCAAGATATCATCAGGCGTACCGCGATTTTCTTTTTCGGCCTGCGCAACGACTTGGTACGTGCGTCCAAACATATTGAAATCATTGATGTATTGCGAGCCAAGATAGACTTGCATGGTGGCAAATATCTCACTTAGCGGAATTCCGAGCCGTTCGGCTTTGGTGCGATCCACATCAGCCAGCAATTGAGGCGTGTTAATATTAAAGCCAGAGAATACATCAGTGAGCGCAGGGTGTGCATTCCCTTTTTGCATGACGGTTTGTAACACTTCGAATAATGCCTCATTGCCCAAATTATTACGATCTTGAACTTGTAGTTTAAATCCGCCCAAAGTTCCCAAACCGCGCACAGCAGGGGCAGGGAATACGGCGACATAAGCATCTTCGATCATAAAGAATTTTTGTTGTAGACTTTGGGCAATCGCACCTGCGCTTAATTCAGGCGATTTACGATCCTCGAAACCATCAAGCGGAAGAAAGACTATACCGCCACTAGACGAGGCAACAAAACCATTAATGGAAATACCAGGGAGTTGCACGGCATTTTTAACGCCGGGTTCATTCTTAACAATATCACCAATTTGGCGCACAACATTTTCGGTACGATCCAACGTTGTACCACTGGGCAATTGAGCAAAAGCAATCAAGTATCCCTTGTCTTGTGCGGGGATAAAACCTTGAGGGATGAGTTTAAAACTATAAACAGTGAAGCCGACCAAAAGACCAAATATGAGCATCATGATAGTTTTACGGGCGGTAAACACCCCCACGCTTTTGGTGTATCGACTTTGTGTGGCATCGTACCCCTTGTTAAAGCGTCTAAAGAACCAACCGAATAAGCCATTGATCAGTTTCGTTAATGGGTCATTGGCCTTCCCTTTAGGTTTTAGGAGTAAGGCGGCCAAAGCGGGGCTAAGCGTCAAAGAGTTTAAGGTGGAAATAAAGGTGGCAATGGCAATAGTTAGCGCAAATTGTTTGTAAAACTGCCCTGTTAACCCACTTATGAAGCCAATAGGGATAAACACTGCGGCCAAAACAAGTGATGTGGCAATGATGGGCCCAGTGACTTCTTTCATGGCTTGAATTGTGGCATCAACGGGTGATTTTCCCTCGTCAATATTACGTTCTACGTTCTCAACCACCACAATGGCATCATCAACCACGATACCAATCGCCAAAATTAGTCCAAACATGGAAAGCACATTAATCGAAAACCCAAATATATTCATAAATGCGAATGTGCCGACAATGGACACGGGCACCGCCAAAAGCGGGATAATCGCGGCGCGCCAGCTTTGCAAGAAGATCACAACCACCAAGACTACGAGCGCTATGGCTTCAAGCAATGTATGAATGACGGAATCGATGGAATCTTTGATAAAAACAGTGGGATCATAAACAATGTCGTAATCTATGCCTTCTGGCATATATTGTTTTAACTCCTTCATTTGGGCGCGCACATTGGTTGAAATATCAAGCGCGTTGGCATTGGGCGCAGCAAAAATAGGAATGGCCACGGCCTGCTTGTTACCAAGCATGGAACGCAATCCATAGTTTTGCGCATCCAGTTCGATACGCGCCACATCGGAAAGGCGCGTAACTACGCCATTTTGATCGCGTTTGACGATGATGTTTTCAAATTGTTCGGCTGTTTCAAGGCGACCTTGGACATTCACGGATAATTGTAATTCAACGCCATTATCATAGGGCGGGCCACCAATCGTCCCCGCGGCCACTTGCGTGTTCTTGGCACGAATTTGTGCGATCACTTCACTTGCGTTTAAACCGCGCTCGGCGACCTTGTCAGGGTCAAGCCAAATGCGCATGGCGTAATCAGCCGAACCAAATATGTTTACATTACCAACACCACTTAGCTTGGCGAGTTGATCTTTGATATTTAAATTCACGTAGTTTCTGAGGTATAACGAGTCATAGCTATCATCGGGTGATAATAAATGGACAACCATTGTGATATCGGGCGAACTTTTGGTCACCGTCACACCCAATTGGCGCGTGATATCGGGAAGGCGCGGAATGGCGCGTTGTACACGATTTTGCACAAGCTGTTGCGCGAGATCGGGATCAGTGCCAATAGCAAAAGTGACGCGAATGCTCAATGATCCATCGGAAGACGCCAATGAATTCATGTAAAGCATGCCCTCGACACCATTGATTTGTTCCTCGAGAGGCGTGGCTACGGTTTCAGAGACTGTTGAAGCGCCCGCGCCTGGGAACACGGCGCTCACGGCTATTGATGGCGGGGACACATCGGGATATTCCGAGATTGGCAATGAGGGAATAGAAATAAGCCCTGAGATAAAGATCAACAGTGATACAACCGAGGCAAATATAGGTCTATGAATGAAAAACCCTGAGATATTCATAGCGCGTTACTGGCTTTCGCTTGGTTGTTCGGCTTCTGCTGGCTGCGCTGGGGGCGGTGCCATTTCGCTTTTGGGGATCACAGGCATACCAGGGCGAATTTTAATAAGGCCTTCGGATATGATCATATCACCAACCTCAAGCCCTGAATTTATAATGCGTTGACCATCAATACTATCTCCAATGTCAACAACGCGGGGTTCGACCATGCGCTCTTTGTTGACGATATATACTATTTTTCGATCTTGATTGGTGGCTATGGCGCGTTCGCTCACAAGGATAACTTCTCGCGGTACAGCGCTCCCAATTTCAACACTGGCAAACATACCAGGTAACAATATGCCTTTATCATTAGACAAGAGCGCACGGGCGCGGATGGTGACTGTTGAGGCATCAATTTGGTTGTCTAAACTATCAATGATACCTTCAACAT
>JBBKXB010000092.1:0-9623 GCA_037969255.1 Bdellovibrionales bacterium
GTACAAAGCGTTTGTTATTGGGTTGGTCAAAGTAATCAAGGCGCGTGTTTGAGGCCTCGGCATGTTTATCCAAAACATATGATCCGCGGTGGGCAATGCCTTCTAATTCATCAAAGTCAGGGGACGAGAATGGGAATTCAAATTCGATGTCAATGGTGCGGTTTGAGTAATGCGCGAGCTCAGATTTTTCAATATCATTAAACTTGAGCATCTCGGTTTTAATACCGAGCATATTCCACCATTTTTTGCGTTGTTCGACCCAAAAATCAAACCATTTAGGAACATCTTTCTCTTCGCAAAACCATTCCATTTCCATTTGTTCAAATTCTCTAGAGCGGAAAATGAAATTACGCGGTGTGACTTCGTTGCGATAGGCTTTACCAATTTGGGCGATGCCAAATGGCATTTTAACGCGGCTAGAATCCACAACATTGGCGTAATTGATAAATATGCCTTGCGCGGTCTCAGGACGCAAGTACGCCTTGTTATCCTCGTCTGCCGTGGCGCCCACATAAGTGTGGAACATCATATTAAATTGGCGTGGTTCAGTAAGTGTATCGGGTTCTTTGACGTCGGGGCCAATGATGCGGGCATAATCTTCAAGAGGTAGTTTATCAAGATGTTTTACATCGTAATCACTTTGTGGGCGACCACGCGCGACTTTTTTCATTTTGGCGTCAACGTCGCTGCTTTCAGTGTCTTTATCAAAGGCTAAAAATGGCCCTTTATCGTCTTTTGGCGTTAACACAATCACATGATCCGCGCGGTAACGTTTTTTGCTTGTCCGACAATCCACCATGGGATCATTAAATCCACCAACATGGCCAGAGGCTTCCCAAACTTTGGGGTTTTGAATGATGGAGCTATCAAGGCCAACAATGTGCACGGGCTGACCATCTTCATCAACAGGTGGGCAGGTGACCATGGCTTTCCACCATGCATCACGGATATTGTTTTTGAGCGTCGTGCCAAGCGGGCCATAATCCCAAAATCCGTTGATCCCGCCGTAAATATCGGACGCGCCAAAAATGAATCCGCGCCTCTTGCAAAGGGCGACAATGTCTTTCATAGTATCTTTTGTATATGAGCTCATTACATGAAAGCACCATAATTCGCGCGATTGCGCAAGGGGATGCCGCGCATATTTATCACAATATACGCGATATTTCCGATTTGCCATTATCCAACGAGACAGAAAGTCGATTAACGAGCGGTGATGCCGTGTTATTAACCGCTGGCGCTGTGGGTTTTATTTTGATTAATTTTAAACCGCGTTACACGCCGTTTTCGAGGCTTAAAATCCCAGAGATTCAAGGGCTTAGTGTCCATAAAGACTCGCGCGGGCAGGGAATCGGTAAAGCGCTTGTACTGGCGGCCGAAAATTATGTGCTTAAAAAAGGTTTGGCGGTCATAGGATTGGGCGTTGGGTTATCAAGTTTCTATGGTCCGGCGCAATGTCTATATGTATCAATGGGTTATAAACCAGATGGCAATGGGTTGACGTATGACTCTCATCCTATTCCACAGGGAAATAGTGTATTAAATGACGATGATCTTTGCCTCATGATGATTAAGCAGTTATAAGATTCCCATAAACTCATATGAAAGGCCCTTTAATGACCCAGTTTGTATATGTATTTGGTGGAGATAAAACAGAAGGGTCTGCGGCGCAAAAAAACTTGCTGGGTGGTAAGGGTGCGAATTTGGCCGAAATGGCCTCGCTTGGACTTCCTGTGCCTGCAGGGTTCACGATATCCACCGACATGTGTACGACTTATTACGATAACGGCAAGACATATCCCAAAACATTAGATGCTGAGGTTAAAAAAGCGCTTAAACACATTGAAAGCGCGGTGGGTAAATCATTTGGTGACGACAACGATCCATTGCTTGTATCCGTACGCTCGGGTGCGCGTGTCTCGATGCCAGGGATGATGGACACTGTTTTAAACCTTGGTTTGAATGATAAAACCGTGGAAGGCTTGGCTAAAAAATCAGGCGATGCACGATTTGCCTATGACAGTTATCGCCGTTTTATTCAGATGTATGGTGATGTTGTGATGGGCGTCGATCATTATGAATTTGAAGATGTTTTGGACACGCATAAACGCAACAAGCAACTGAAAAATGACACCCAAATTGATGCGACAGGTTGGAAGAAAATTATCACAGACTATAAAGAGATTATCACGCGCTTTGCTGGTCATCCATTCCCGCAAGACCCGCATGAGCAATTGTGGGGTGCGATCTCTGCCGTGTTCAATTCATGGGAAATCCCGCGTGCGGTCACCTATCGTAAAATTAATGATATCCCAAGCGGGTGGGGGACAGCCGTTAATGTTCAAGCCATGGTGTTTGGTAATATGGGGAGCGATTGCGCAACGGGCGTGGCCTTTACCCGCGATCCTTCGACTGGGGAGAATGTGTTTTACGGCGAATATTTGATTAATGCACAAGGTGAGGATGTGGTGGCAGGTATTCGCACGCCATTACCAATCGTGGAAATGAAAAAAACCATGCCCGCCGTGTATGATGAATTATTGGCGGTGCGCGAAAAATTAGAATCCCATTATTGTGACATGCAAGATATTGAGTTTACGGTTCAACAAAACAAATTATATATGCTTCAAACGCGGAGCGGTAAACGTTCCGCCGCCGCCGCACTTAAAATTGCCGTGGACTTGGTGAAAGAAAAGCGCATCACACAAGATGAAGCATTGATGCTTGTGTCTCCAGAATCGCTTGATCAATTGCTCCATCCAACATTGGATCCAAAAGCCACTAAAAATGTGCTGGGCACGGGGCTTCCCGCCAGTCCAGGTGCGGCCACAGGGCAAGTTTGTTTTTCCCCTGATGAGGCTGAAGAATTATCCAAAAAAGACATTGATGTTATTCTATGCCGTACGGAAACGAGTCCCGAAGATATACACGGCATGCACGCCGCCAAAGGCATCTTAACAACACGCGGTGGTATGACGTCTCACGCGGCGGTTGTGGCTCGTGGTATGGGGCGACCGTGTGTGGCTGGCGCTGGAACATTGGCGATTAATGATCGTGACGGCGTTATGATTGCGGGCGATAAACGCATTAGCGCGGGCGAAATTATCACGCTTGATGGGTCAACGGGCGAGGTGATGCTTGGGCAAGTTGCCACGCAAAAACCAAATCTTTCAGGTGATTTTGAAACCATTATGGCTTGGGCGGATAAGGCACGCCGTATGAATGTGCGCACCAATGCCGATACGCCAGAAGACGTAGCCACGGCGCTTGGATTTGGCGCAGAAGGCATAGGACTGTGCCGAACAGAGCATATGTTTTTTGATGCGGATCGTATCCAAGCTGTGCGAGAAATGATTTTTGCCAATTCAACGGATGGTCGCCGTAAAGCGCTTGCCAAGATCGAGCCTTATCAAGTGAATGATTTCAAAGCAATATTTAAAGGTATGGATGGATTGCCTGTCACTGTGCGCCTTCTTGATCCGCCACTTCACGAGTTTTTACCTCACAAAACTGAAGACGTTAAATTATTCGCCGATAACATGAATTTGAATATTGAGAGCGTGCGTTCAAGATTGGCACAACTTCATGAGAGCAATCCAATGTTGGGGCATCGTGGTTGTCGCCTCGGGATCACGTACCCAGAGATTTATGAAATGCAGGTGCGTGCCATTATTATGGCGGCTTTGGATGTTCAAAAAACAGGGACAGATGTGCGTCCCGAAATTATGATTCCACTCATTAGCTCTAAAAACGAAATGACATTTTTCAAAGATATGTCGCACCGCGTGGCCAAAGAATTGATCAAACAATCAGGGCAGAAACTCAATTATATGGTGGGAACTATGATTGAGTTACCGCGCGCGGCTTTGCGTGCGAACCATATTGCGGAAGACGCAGAATTTTTTAGCTTTGGTACGAATGACCTCACACAAACCACACTTGGTTTATCCCGTGATGACGCGGGGCATTTTTTGCCTGAGTATGTGAACAAGGGTATATATCCGCGTGATCCATTCGTGTCATTGGATATTGATGGCGTTGGACAATTGGTGGATATGGCGGTTCAAAAAGGACGCGCCACGCGCCCAGATATCAAACTTGGCATTTGCGGTGAGCATGGCGGTGATCCATCATCTATAATGTTCTTTGACAGCGTAGGTCTGGATTACGTATCGTGTTCACCATACCGCGTGCCTATTGCAAGATTGGCGGCTGCGCAGGCGTCTATCACTCACAATAAGGAAAAGATTACTAAGCTCAAAAAAGACGCTTGATTTTCAGCTTTGACGTATTATAGTTATTGAAAATATGAAAGGGAAACATTTATGAACAAATTATTATTAGCACCAGCCGCGGCACTTGCCTTAGTATCATGCGGACCAAAACCAGAGGCTCCGACTGTAATTGTACCAGTTAGCGCAAATTGTACAATTGGTGACATTAAACATTCCATAACTTTTAACGGCAATATTGGCAAGTTTACATACAGCTTATCAAGAGATGGTGGTTCTAGAAGTACATCAATTACTGCGTCAGGCAGAGACGACTTTCAAGCAATTGGTCCAGCAGATAAAATTCCTGATGCACCAGCAGCCAAAGGTAGTGTTAAAGTGGATCAATCAGACTTCAACTTAAAAGATCGTACAGATTATTTCCGTTGGAAAGCCGCTGTAGCAGCTGCAAAGATTGAAAATAAGAAAAATGCCGAATCCATTCGCGCACAGGCGGTGGCAAGAAAATCAATGTCACGGAATCAAAAAATTGATATTGCCATCAGTGACTTTAAAGGAGCTTGTGGTAAAAACCCTGTTAATGGAGATGTCGGTTTGGTTGCTAGTAAGGCTCAAGCTTTTAAGCCACCTCAGCCAAAAGGCTAATCACAAATTTGGGAATCGGCGTTTGACGAGGCCACGATGATGGATACGGCTGACAAGCTCTTGTCCTAAGTAACATCCCTTATTGAACGCGATGCCATTTAGTAAATCTATATTACCTTCGAACGGGCTGGAAAGCCCGTTTCTTAGATCAACACGACAATTTGGCACATCATGTTTAAGGCGGTGCTTGGTCCATGTCTCAATATTCGTTTCGAGCATTTCAGGTTTACTCAAGCTTTTATAACCCAAATCTTTATGACGTGGATCACGTGCAAAATTTAAATCATCGTCACCACCAAATATTTGATAGATATTTTGATCTTTTAAGTTTATATCGACATCTTTGCGCAGTTTGTAACGGGTGAGATGCGTTATCAAACCCACCGCATCATCTTTGTGAAGTTCAAGCCCGATGGTTTCATCATCCAAATACCAAATAAAGAAATCGTATAGGAATTTTCCTTGAGGCGTTAAAAACGCGCTGTATAAAAGCGGATTTTGCGGGCTTAATTTTTCAACATCTTGAGTGACGAGACCTTGCAAAAAATCATGCGCGTCCGCACCCGTGATATGGATCATCGCGCGGTCATCAAAGGTGACGAAGTGCCACATTGATTACGCCTTAATTGTTAAAACTGTTTGGCTTGTTTGGGGTCGCAGGATTAGAACGGCTAGATTCGTTGGCTGTTGGTGCGCGCGCATCTTCAATCATACGAGGACGTGTATCACCGCGCCCACCCCAATCAGGATTAATCAATGATTTGAGCCAGTTATCTTGCCCATCCACGCGCTGCTGCGGTGTCATGACAAGCGCACGTTGCCAGCCTTGTTCACGCATACATCCTTCAAAATCTACAAAATCATAATATTCGGCGTATAAAGGCCCGTCACGATTCGGTGTATTGTAAGCATTGATCATGCTGTTGTTTGGGTCATAACTTGGCACTTGCTGACCGCCCGTTGGAATGGCCCTACGGATAGAGCCAAGGCGTTGAAGTTCTTTGAGTTCGGCCACGCATGAGGATATATCTTGGTGAAGCGTATGTTGTGCTTTGGGCCCGCGCATATAAAGCGCAGAGTCCGTGTCGGTGCGTTGCCAGTAATTTTGTGTTTTATCCAAACGCGCGCTGCTTGAACAAGCGCTAAGCGCCACGATTAATCCTAATGAAACCAAAGTTGAGAAACGCATAAACAAACCCTTTAATGTATTAAATTCAAATCATAGTCTATGGCTTTACAGCCATGCTTTCAAGCACAAACCCATATAACGCATTTTGTGGTCCTATATCAATCCTAGACGGCCAAAAAGCCAGCAAATCACTACTACGATGGGGGAGGTAAATAGCGGGTGCCAGCAGCCACAATTGTTCATCCAAAGCGCGCGCAGCATTACGCAATTCATCGCGGTCTTTGGCATTCACAAGTGATAATATGGATTGGTCAATCACCTCATCACAAATTCCTGCGTAATTCAAAGAGCCTTTTTGCTCCGAGGCGGCACAGCTCCAATACACATTTTGTTCAGAGCCTGGGGAAAGTGAGTTATACCAACTGTGCAATATTAAATCGTAATCAAATTGCGAGAGGGCGCCTGAAAATTGTACGACATCAAATGTTTTAATGGATAATGTGATGCCCAATTTTTCCAAAGTGCGTTTCCAAGACAAAGCGATTTTTTCAAGGCGCGCTTCGTTTAAAATAAGCGTTAATTTAATATCACGGTTACCATTTTTAACATCGTAGCCAGCTTCATTAAGGAGCGTATTGGCGGTACGTAACCGCATCCTCTCACTTAGGTTGGAAGGTTCAAATTGACGCGCTAAATCACTGTTTGGGAACACGCTATAGGTGGCTTTTTGTAACCCATAACCCAAAGTTTTAACAATTTGGTCTTGATTAAAAGCAAGGCGCAGTGCTTCACGTACGCGCACGTCATTCATGGGTGCACGGCGCGTATTAAATATAATCGAGCGCACACGATCAGGGCGGTTGTGTTTAATTTCTTTTTTTGTGAATGCTGCATTGTTTTTTTTGTTGGTGTCGTATTGACGTGCCCATTTGGCGACATCATTCTCAAGTGTGAAATCTATATCACCTTTTTTAAACGCTTCGAGCGCGATGCCGCCATCACGAAAATATTTCACTTCCCACGTATCAGCGTTCATTAAACCTCTTCGTAAATAATGACCTTTTGCCCAATAGTTTTTGTTTTTTTGCAACGTATAACGCTTACCAACTTCTATGGTTTTAAACGTATAAGCGCCACTGGAAACAAGTGGTTTTAATGTTGTTTTATCAAACGCGCGCGTTTCCCATTCTTTAGCGGATAGCACGGGCATCAACGCCATAATAAGTGGTGTTTCACGGTCTGCATTGTCGTTAAATGAAAAGCCAATCGTATGGTCATCGTAAATTTTGACATCATCCACAAGCGCGTAAGTGCGACGCATATTAGGACGGCCTTCCGATTTTAAAATCTCATAAGTGGATTTAATATCACGTGCCGTAATCGTATTACCATTGTTAAATTTAGCGGTCTTATCAAGCGCAAAAATAATCGATTTTCGAGAGTCTGGCATCCACATTTGAGCCGCAATAAATCCGTACAATGTAAACGGTTCATCCCAGCTCCGCGCGGTCAATCGATCAAACACAAAATCGGGTGTGGCAATCGCTGTGCCTTTTAGCGTGTAGGGATTAAGTGTATCAAATGTACCAACGGCGCTTTGCGTGATGTGCCCCCCTTTTGGGGTGGTGACATTGGCATAGGGGAGGTATGTTGTGTCTTTATCAAGCGCTGGTTCACCATGCATCGCAATACCATGTGACCAACCAGATTTAGGAAGCGTTTCGGGTAGATTTGAGGCATACGATAAAGCAGGGAAAAACAATAACAATGTAAGCGTTAAAATTATTCTCATGCGGCGTTTTTTGAAAGCCATTGTTTCGGATCAATTTGCAAACGGGGGCCAATAATTGAGATCACATGACCCGCCATTTTATTACCCAAATCACCAGATTGTTCAAGGCTCAAGCCATGCGTGTAGCCGTATAAAAACCCCGCCGCGAATTGATCACCCGCACCCGTGGCATCAACCACTTTTTGTGCGGGGGAGGTTGGTACAGTTATAATGTTTCCATTTGATACAATCAACGCGCCTTTTGGCCCACATGTGACGGCTAAAACAAGATTATCACGCGCAATTTTAGAAATGGCATCCTCAACATTTTCTTTTTGTGCAAGTGCACAAATTTCGGCTTCATTGGCGAACAAAATATCAATGTTTTCTAGTAATTCTAAAAAGGCATCACGGTGGCGTATCACGCAAAAAGTATCAGACAATGTCATGGCCACTTTACCGCCCGATTCACACGCAATTTTCGCTGCATTTTTAAACGCATTTTGTGCAGGATCTTTGTCAAATAAATACCCTTCGAGATAGGTGATTTTTGAATCTTGGATTAAATTTTTATCGACATCATTTGTCTGAAATTCAACGGAACAACCAAGATATGTGCTCATAGAGCGTTCACCATCGGGCGTGACAAAGATATGGCATCTTGCGGTTTCCAAATCATTGCCTTCATAAAAGGATGTGCGAAACGCCACATTGGCGCGCACCATATCATCGCGAAAAACTTTTCCCAAAGCGTCTCTGGCCACTTTGCCCATAAAGGCGGTGCGTCCTCCACATGCTGCAATGCCTGTGATGGTGTTTGCGCCTGATCCGCCCGATACCATATCTGGGTTATCCGCTAGTCGTGTCAGATCACGCGCGCGGTCACGCTCAATCAGTGTCATGGCGGCTTTGGCGATGTATTGATCTGTTAAAAATTGGTCAGAGCATGATGCGATCACGTCGACAATTGCGTTGCCAAGCGCACACACATCATAGGTTTTTTCGTTATAGTCTTTTGTCATTCTTGTTTTATAACGCAGACATATATGATATGAAAGCGTTAATGAATGAAAAATTAAAAGATAGCATAACTGAAGCGGGACTTGCGTGCGCGAGTAACCGCTCGTGGCTTTATATTAGCTTGGGCGATATTGCGCAAAAAGCGGATATCGATCTGGCCACGCTTCGGTGTGTTATTGATGATAAATTTGATGTGATTAAACTCATTCATAATCGTCTTGATAGGCTCATGCTTTCAGATATCGCAGAGGCCAAAAACACGAGTGACATGAGCCAGCTCAAAGATCGTATGTTTGATATCATCATGGCGCGTTTTGACGCGATGAATGACAACCGCGCGGCGTATCTCTCATTATTAGAAGGTGTCAAACAAGACCCAACCACATGGGCGCGCGTGACGTGTTTGGGACGTGAGACTATACGTTGGGTGCTCAGCGCCGCGGGGTATGATGCGAGCCGACCCATGCGCTTTAAAATTGCCATCACATTATTATCCGTTGTTTATCTTAACGCGGTGCGCACATGGCAAAGTGATGAAAGCTCAGACCTTTCGGCCACAATGGCCAGCCTTGATAAAGGTTTCGATAAAGTGATGAGCTATATTTCTTGACTTGCTAAAACCTATAAATTATACATAACAAATGAGTTCTGAATTAGTTTATACTTCACCTGATGAGACTCCGAGTAATATTCGCTCGCTGACGTTAAAAGGTTTTGCGCAAGCCCAAGGATCACAGTGGAAACATTTGGGACGTATGCGCAATGAGTTTAATAACGCGTGGCAAGAAATGGCGCTGGAACAAATGAAACTGATAGTAGATCAAGC
>JBBKXB010000093.1:0-9784 GCA_037969255.1 Bdellovibrionales bacterium
GAGGATGAATTGGTCGAAAAAATGAAAGACCTTGGCGATTTTGATCACAATGATCAATCGCTTCGTGTGGTGACGTTACTAGAGAAAAAATACATCAAATGGGATGGGCTTAATCTGGCGTGGGAAACGCTCGAGGGCATCATTAAGCACAACGGGCCTCTTATCAATTCTGGTGGCATTGATAAGGCATTGCCAGTAACGCTTGCCGCTTTACAAAACGAAACTGATTTTGAATTAAATGGTTACGCATCATTAGAGGCACAAATCGCAGGGCTGGCGGATGATATTGCTTATAACAATCATGACGTAGAGGACGGCATTAACGCAGGGTTATTCGAGGTTGAAGACATCGCCGAGTTGGCGTTGTTTAAAGAGTATTATGCGCGGATTACAAACGATCATCCCAATTTGGAAAAGCGCCGTATGGTGTTTGAACTTGTGCGCGAACTCATTGGTGCGATGGTCGAAGATGTATTGAAACAAACAAGCCTTAACATTGATGCGCTTAACCCACAAAGTGCGGATGATATTCGTAATGCAGGACGAGCAATGGTGGAATTTAGCCCCCTAATGCTTGAAAATTTGGGTGAATTGCGAGATTTCCTATATGAACGTATGTACAAACATCCCGATGTTTTGCGGATGTGTTATGGCGCGAGGCGTAAAATGGGCGCGATGTTTGATGCGTTTATGGACGAGCCACGATTGCTTCCTCTCGATTGGCAGGACGAGATTAAAGAGGGCGGGGATAGGTTTGAAACCGCGCGTGTTGTGTGCGATTATCTCGCATCCATGACAGATCGCAAAGCGGTTGAGGAATATAGTAAAATTTTTAGCTAATTTTTTTTAATTCGTGCGGGCGAAAGTATGTCGTGTTAGCTCGATGTTTCGGGTTATCACGAAACCCTAAATTTGTTTTCCAGCCTGCTGATCCAATGAATAAGTCTTGTTTAAAAGCATGTCTCATGCTTCGTCGTAACATAAGCATTAGAACTTTTGTTGCTGTTCTGCTCTGTAAGGAAGGTAGAAGTCTCTTCACATCATCAATATCTAATCCATTGGGATTAAGTTCGTGTAATTCTAAATATTGGTTTTGAAAATTTCTTAAAGGAACAGCTATATCATTAAAAACAACATGAGGTTTCAATCCTAATTTGCTTTGATTGCCACCATTAATTTTACCGATAATCATTTGGCGCATCCATGGCCAATCCTGATTAGGCAAGTCTAAGCGTACACCCAACTCTTCTGGTTTTAATTGAGATGGAATTTTTAAAGTTTGTAATAGTTTTTCTTTTTCTCTAGTCATGGATAACGGTTACATAAAATTACTATGTAATGTCAAGTATTATTTAAGCTTAAGTTGTTTTGTTTTGTTGAGTTATGGGGCGGTATCTGGCACTTTATTGCACATGAACATATTTAACGACTACCAAGCCAAAATTTTTGATGCGATTGCGCCTTTATTGCCAGAGAACACTGATTTGTCGCGTGTGAGTGTTGAGTCGCCCCGTGATGCATCACATGGTGATTTATCGACCAATGCGGCGATGGTGCTCTCAAAAGTGGCAGGGACTAATCCGCGCGCTTTGGCGGAAACATTAAAACCTGCTTTAGAAAAATTAGAAGGTGTAACGGGCGTGGAGATTGCAGGCCCTGGGTTTATCAACATCCGCCTTGATCCATCCGTGTGGCACAATTTGGCAAAAGATATTCTCAAATTTAAGGATCAATACGGACAAAGCGATGTGGGCTCTGGCAAAAGAGTAAATGTTGAATATGTATCCGTAAATCCAACAGGGCCTATGCATGCAGGTCATGTGCGTGGCGCGGTGATTGGGAACGCGCTCGTGAATGTTTTGAATGCGGCAGGGTTTAATGCGGTTGGGGAATATTATTTTAATGATGCGGGCACGCAAATTGATATTTTGGCGCAAACGAGTTTTTTGCGTTATCGCGAGGCTTTGGGTGAGAACATTGGAGACATTCCAGAAGGATTGTACCCCGGTGATTATCTTAAGGATGTTGGGCAAGCGTTAAAGAGCGAGCACGGCGATAAATTGCTTGGCATGGATGAAGACACAAGATATCCAATTATCAAGAATTTTGCCGTGAGTTTTATGATGGATCGTATTCGTGACGATTTAGCGCTCATTGATATTAAGCATGATATATTTACGAATGAACGTGAGATAATTGAAAGCGGTAAATTACAAGCGGCGTTTGATGAATTGGAATCCCAAGGATTAATTTACACAGGCACATTACCGCCACCGCGTGGTAAAGAAATGAAGGAGTGGAAGCCCGAACCACTCACGCTTTTCCGATCATCAGATTTTGGCGATCAACAAGATCGCGCTTTGAAAAAACGTGATGGAGAATGGGCATATATCATGCCCGATATCGCCTATCATCACGATAAAATTAGTCGTGGTTTTTTAGACATGATTAACGTTCTTGGATCAGACCATGGCGGTTATGAAGAAAAAATGCGCCCTGCGATTAAGGCGCTTGGTGGCAAAACTGCGCATCTTGATGTGATTTATAATCAAATGGTTAAGGTTTTGAAAAACGGAGTGCCCGTTAAGTTATCAAAACGTGCGGGCAATATTATCACGTTGCGCGATATGGTGAATGTAGCGGGTGCTGGTGTTGTGCGTTTCTTTATGTTGACGCGCTCTCCTGATAGCCAGCTCGAATTTGATTACGCCAAAGTGGTCGAACAAAGCGCCGATAATCCTGTGTTTTACGTGCAATATGCGCACGCAAGATGTGCATCCGTTATTCGCCTTGCCACAGACATGTTTAGGAACGATTTAGACACGGATGATTTATCAGCATTGTCGGATGAAGCCGAGCTGGCGATGATTAGGCAATTATCGTTATGGCCACGGATTATTGAGCAAGCGGCCATCGCACGAGAGCCTCACCGCGTAGCATTTTACGTGATGGAATTGGCGGCAACATTTCATGCATTGTGGAACAAGGGCAAAGAAAACACGCACCTTAGATTTCTTGACGAGCAAGATGTGGCGGGATCAAAAGCGCGCGTGGCATTGGTGCGTGCGACCAAGCAAACAATTGCGAATGCGCTGGCTGTTATGGGGGTAGACCCTTTGGACGAACTGCGTCATTCTGAAAAAGAACCAGAAGAAAAGGGTGTTGCATAATGGCCAAAAGACAATCGAGTATTGATCCTATTTTTGACGAAGAAAAAAAGTCAGGCATGCGCAAATACGCGGTGCTGGGTGCGTTGGTATTAATCGTAGGATTTATCATATATGCCGCGTTTGCCAATGGTGGATCGCCTTCGGGACCTGTGCCCATTGTGCAAGCTGATAATACGGCGTGGACACGCGCCCCAGAAGATGTGGGGGGGATGGATATCCCCAATCAAGATTCGACTGTGTTTGAATTGATGCGCGATGAAGAGCCAGAAGACATTACGATTGATGAAGACTTGACCAAAGAAGAAGTCGCGGAAGACGTGCAAGATGATGCGCCCGTTGAAGCGGTAGTCGAGACTAAAAAAGAAGACGATCCCATTGGTGATTTAATTGAAGAAAAGGTTGTAGACCCTAAAGTGGAGCCTGTGGCTGATGCCAAAGACGATAAGCCCGCCCAAATACCAACGTTAAAAGCGGAAAATAGTGGCAACGTTATGTTGCGTTTGGGCGCCGTGCAAAGCAGTGATGTTGAGGTTGCGCGCAATGAATTTGTGCGCTTGCAAAAATTAAGCGATGGCATTTTGGATGGTAGGACACCCAGTTTCGAATCCGTAACTTTGCCTGAAAAAGGTGATTTTGTGCGGATTAACATCACTGTGGATCGCAATGAAGCGGACGATATTTGTAAAGCATTGATCGTGAAAAATGCGCCGTGTTTGATCCTCAAATAATATGAGTCATCTACCGCTCATTTTTGGAACGCATGGCCCAAAATTATTGGACGAGGAAGCGCGATTTTTTGAAGAAGCGCAACCGCGCGGATTTATTTTATTTGCGCGTAATTGCGAAACTAAAACTCAGCTCACAAAACTGATTAATGATTTAAAGACCATTATCCCCGAGGCCTATATTATGGTTGACCAAGAAGGCGGGCGCGTGATGCGTATGAAACCGCCAGAATGGCAAGCCCAAGCCGCACCAAAGATATATGGTGATATGTATGATCGCTCTCCAATTATGGCGTGTGAAGCCTTGAAAAAAGACACAGGCGATGTGGCGACGCAACTCAAAGAGCATGGGTTTAATGTGAACATTGCCCCGACGTGTGATTTGTATGTCGAGGGGATTGATAACGGGATTGGTGATCGTGCGTTTCACAAAGATCCAGAGACGATTGCATTTCTGGCTGAGGCGCAAGCGCGCACATTATTAGAAGCGGGCATCCAACCCGTGATCAAGCATTTGCCAGGGCATGGCTACGCGCAATGCGATTCGCACAAAGCGTTGCCAATCATGGATATTAAAGGTGATGATTTGGAACGATCCCTCGCGCCTTTTAAAATGATGACCGATAAATTGGGAAGTGATATTTGGGGTTTGGTTGCCCATTGCGTTTACCCGAGCCTTGATGATAGCGGATTGCCAGCGGGATGTTCGCCAAAATTGATTCAAGAAATCATCCGCGAGAAAATAGGGTTAACGGGGTTGTTATTATCCGATGATATTAATATGCATGCATTGGATGTAATTGGTGATTTACCAGCCCGCGCCAAAGCGTGTTTGGACGCAGGCGTTGACCTTGTGCTTCATTGTGATGGAAATTTAAAAGATATGAAATCTATCGCGGAGCGGGTGGGTTAAGCGCTTGTAACTCAGCACGCATGGCTATCTGATTGGCTGCTAATTCAGCGTGTTTGCTATCTGCAGCATTTTCATGACCCTTAATTCCTAAATAGGCACTAGTCGATAATGCAACAAGAGCCGTAAGTGTTTTCCAAATATTGTCCATACCCATTGCAATGATAATAATGCCTGTAGTGGCCATAGATGCGCTACTTGCAGCGCAGATAACGCTATTAGCAAATCCTTTGGCAGCTTTTTTTATATTGTCTTTTAAAAAATTATAATCATTGGTATCTAAATTAGTTACACCTTTTTTATCCATTACATACTCCTTAGTTGGAAAAATAACACACAATTTTCAACATTATGTCAACATGTAATTTTTTGGGGATAGGTGGGGTGTGCGGGTATTCGAGACAACAGATACACATTTATTCATGCTACACATAATCTTATGAGTCCATCCATTCCTTTTGAAGAAGATGTTAAGCCAGCCATGGCGACTGAGCATGTGCTTAATGTGCACTTAGATGGATTTGAAGGGCCGATAGATTTGCTCCTTCATCTGGCTAGAGAACATAAAATTGATTTGGCGCAGTTATCAATTTTGGAACTTGCGCGTCAATACATCAAATTTATTGATGAGGCTGTGAATTTGAAATTAGAAATAGCCGCCGATTATTTGGTGATGGCGGCGTGGCTCGCGTTTTTGAAATCAAGGCTTTTATTACCTCAAGCCGAACAAGCGCTTGATGGTGAAGAAGAGGACGATGCGCATGCGATGGCGCAAGCTTTGGCCAAACAATTGCTTCATCTTGAAACGCTCCAAGGATTAACAATGCGTCTTATGGCACGTCCAAAATTGGGCGTTGATAAATTCCATCGCGGTGCGCCAGAGGGATTAAAACGTTATAAAAATATTCATTACATTGGCAATTTGTATGATTTATTACGAGCGTACGGTGATATGGCACAACGTCGTCAGCCCGTTAAAATTTATAAGCCCATTGCGCATAAATTAATGGCGGTTGAGGATGCTAAAAATCGCCTTGTGACATGGATTGCGCGCGTTCTAGGTAAACCAAGGGGTGATGTGTGGTTGCCACTTGATGCGTTCTTGCCAGTCTCAAGCAACGATGGTTTATCACGGCGCGGGCAACGCGTGGCCTTTTTTACCGCAGGATTAGAGCTCGCCAAACAAGGCGCAATTGATTTAAAACAAGATAAAGCGTTTGCACCATTAATGATGCGTGCCCGCAAAGAGGAGCGTGCATGAGCGATATTGTATTGGTGTTAGAGGCGATATTATTTGCCAGCAAAGAACCATTAAGCGTCAAAGAATTGGCGTTACGTGCGGCGGTTGAGGAACAAGATATTGAACCTTATTTGAGAGAGCTCGCGTCATTATATGAAGAACGTGCCGTTGAACTCGTGGAGCGTGATGGGCGCTATGCGTTGCAAACGCGCAGCGAATACGCATCATTCCTATCGCATGAACAAGAAGAAAGCCGTGATTTATCACGGGCGGCGCTCGAGGTTTTGGGTGTGATTGCGTATCACCAGCCGATAACACGTGCCGAAATTGAGGCTATTCGGGGTGTGGGGACATCCAAAGGCTCATTGGATATGTTGATGGAGCAAGGCTGGATTAAACCAGGATCACGGCGTGATGAATTGGGTCGTCCTGGGACGTGGCTCACGACATCTGAATTTTGTGATGCGTTTGGGTTGGAAAGCCTTAAGGATTTACCAGGGCTCGATGAATTGCGTGATGGCGGGTTTATTGCCGCCAATGATACGCTCCCTAATTCACCACAAAAACAATCAGAGTTGTTTGAAAATTGATTTCGGTTTAAGTTAAAAAAAAGGAAAAAAGAGTTATGAGTATTGGTATTTGGCAAATTTTGATCATCGTTTTGGTGTTATTATTATTGTTTGGCGCGGGCAAATTACCGCGTTTAATGGGCGATATGGCCGAAGGCGTGAAAGCGTTCAAAAAAGGATTACAAGACGATGAAAAACCAGTCGCGCACGATAAAGAGCCGATAGACAACGAACCACGTAAAAAGTAACTGATGTTTGATTTTAGCTTTGGCGAGTTAGCGCTTGTGGCTGTGATTGCCATCATTGCGCTTGGCCCTAAAGACATTCCGCGCATTGCGTTTCAAATTGGCAAATGGCTGAAACAATTCAATTACACGAAATATACGTTAGAGCGTCAGTTTGATTTGTTCATGGATAAAGAGACAAAAAAGCGTGATCCCGATGCGTTAAACATTAAAGATGAGCCAGCCACAAAAGAAACATTAAGCGATGAGTGAACAGACATTATTATCGCATATGGGCGAGCTCAAAAAACGTGTGATTACAAGTGTGATTGTATTAGTCATTTTGGCATTGCTCGCATGGGTTTTTGTTGACCCAATTTTGGCCATTCTAATTGAGCCTCTTAAAAACGCGATGATGGATGCAGGGGGTACAGACCGCCTGATCATGACGTCATTAACGGAAGGTTTTGTAACGCGGATGCGTGTGGCTTTGTTCAGCGCCTTTTTCATCGGGTTACCATTTTTATTGTATCAAATATGGGCGTTCATGTCCCCAGGGCTTTATAAAAAAGAACGCCGCGTGATGGTGCCCGTGCTCATCGCCTCGCCTTTGATGTTTCTGCTTGGCGCGTGTTTTGTGTATTATTTGGTGATCCCCAATGCATGGGCATTTTTCCTCGACTTTCAATCCAGTTCATTAGAAACAGCGATGAAAGTACAATCCGAAGTGCGCCTTGGGGCGTATCTTGATTTAATTATGTCGTTTTTATTCGCGTTTGGCGTGGTGTTTCAATGGCCTGTGTTGCTTATTTTACTTGGTAAAGTCGGCGTGGTGACAGTCGCGCAACTCAAAAAAATTCGGCGCATTGTGATTGTACTATCATTTCTTATGGCGGCGGTGTTAACACCGCCCGATATCATTTCTCAATTCGCGCTCGCGCTGCCCATGATTGTGTTTTACGAGATTGCGATTATAATTTTAAGTCTGATGAAAAAAGATAAATCACCATCGTGAGTATTTCGCCCAAAACCAAATTTGAAGAATTGATCGCAAGCGGACAATATGTGCATGATCAATCACAAGATGATGCGCTAAATTCTTTGGATGCGATTTGGCATGAGTTAACTAACCCAACATATAAAAAGTCAAAATTTTTCTGGCAAAAGAAAGAAGCGCCCGTGCATAACGGATTGTATATGTGGGGTGGGGTTGGGCGCGGTAAAACGATGCTCATGGATTTATTTTATGAGTGTTTACCGAGCGATATGCCCAAAGCGCGTTGGCATTTTCATGCCTTTATGCTCAAAGTTCAGGACTTTTTACATCACGCCCAAAGCGAGGAATCTGGCGCAGACTTAGATGATCGATTAATCAAATGCGCCGATTATTTCGCAGGCACATTAGAGGTATTATGCTTTGATGAAATGGTGGTGCGCGATGTGGCGGACGCCATGTTATTATCGCGTTTGTTTGGGCGTTTGATGGAAAAAAATGTAACGCTTATTTTGACATCCAATACCGCACCGATGGACTTATACGAGGGTGGTTGGCAACGTGAACGCCTCATACCTTTTATCAAAATGTTGCAAGATAAATTGGATGTTGTGGAATTGGTGGGATCACGTGATTTTCGCGTGCGCAATGTCGAGATGAAGCAATTATACACAACGCCGATTAATGAAAAAACATCGCAAGAATTAAAAGACATGTTTTTCGATATGATTGATGGACGCGAAGCGCCAAGTCGTGATTTAATCGTCAAAGGGCATAAATTACATGTGCCGATGTCGATGGGGCGCGTGGCGTATTTTCATTTTAATGATTTATGCTCCAAGGCTTTTGCCGCCGTGGATTACATCGAAATTTGTGAAAAATTTGATGTGATTTATATCGAAGGCATACCGTTTATGGGCGTGACCGCACGTAATGAGGCCAAACGCTTTATCGCATTGGTGGATGCGCTTTATGACACAAGACGGCGCGTTGTGATGACGGCAGACAAAGACCCGCGCGATTTATACAAAGGCATGGACCATGCGTTTGAGTTCACGCGCACGAAATCTCGATTACAAGAAATGCGCACCAGCGATTATTGGGAAAAGGCTCTTAAAGCGCAGGAATTAAGTGACAATCACGAAAACAGTACTATTATAGAAGAACAAGAATTTAACAAAGGAGAACAACATCATGGCACGTAATAAAATCGCTCTTATTGGCGCAGGACAAATCGGCGGAACATTGGCTTTACTCGCAGGGCAAAAGAATTTGGGTGATGTGACTTTGGTCGATATCGCAGAAGGTATCCCGCAAGGCAAAGGTCTTGATTTGGCTGAATTATCACCCGTCGAAGGTTTTGATTGCGATTACCAAGGGTCAAATGATTATGCTGCCATCAAAGGCGCAGATGTTGTGATTGTCACGGCTGGCTTGCCTCGTAAACCCGGTATGACACGCGATGATTTGATATCCATTAATACAGGGATCATCAAAACAGTGGGCGCAAACATCAAAAAATATGCACCTGATGCTTTTGTGATTGTGATCACAAATCCGCTTGATGTTATGGTAGAAGTGATGCAACGCGCCACAGGATTTAAACCCAACAAAGTCGCAGGCATGGCGGGCGTATTAGATAGCGCTCGTTTCCGTTACTTCCTTGCCGACGAATTCAAAGTGTCAGTTGAAGACGTATCAGCATTCGTTCTTGGCGGTCACGGCGACACGATGGTTCCTTTGGCGCGCTATTCAACCGTTGGCGGCATTCCATTGCCTGATCTGGTCGAAATGGGCTGGACTACGCAGGAAAAACTTGATGCGATCATCCAGCGCACCCGCGACGGCGGCGCTGAGATTGTTGGTCTTTTAGGCAATGGTTCTGCGTTTTACGCACCTTCAACCATCGCGATTGAAATGGCAGAGGGGTATTTGAAGGATCAAAAGCGCGT
>JBBKXB010000094.1:0-19112 GCA_037969255.1 Bdellovibrionales bacterium
GCAATAGGCGCGCGATGGGGTAAAGTGCCAATTATGAGTAGTGATTTTATTGATATTATGATCGAGCGTGGTTTTTACCACCAAGCCAGCGATTTGGACGGTCTGCGCGCCAAATTAAACGAGGGCGTGCAAACGGCTTATATTGGGTATGACCCAACGGCGCAGAGCCTTCATATCGGCAACTTGATGGGCATTATGCTTTTGAAATGGTTTCAAAAATGTGGGCATCGTCCACTTACACTCATGGGCGGTGGCACGGTGTTATTGGGCGATCCATCGGGTAAAGATGAAATGCGCAACCTTATTGATCCCGATAACGTGAATAAAAATATCGATAAGATCAAACCGGTTTTTGCCAAATATCTGGATTATAACGATAGCAAAACTGGTGCGATCATGGCCAATAATTATGATTGGATTGAGCCATTAAACTACGTTAATTTTTTACGTGAGGTGGGTCAACATTTGCCACTTTCTGGGATGCTCGCCATGGACAGCGTGAAAAATCGCCTTGATCGTGAACAAGGTATTACGTTTCTTGAATTTAATTACATGGTGCTCCAAGCATTTGATTTTGTAGAATTGCACAAACGTCACAACGTCACCATCCAAATGGGTGGGCGTGATCAATGGGGCAATATCATTCGCGGTGTTGATCTTGGGCGCCGTATGGAAGGCTATAATTTATTTGCCTTTACCACGCCTCTTTTAGAAACGTCCAGTGGCGCTAAAATGGGTAAATCAGCGGCAGGGGCGGTATGGTTGAATGCCGATATGTGTAGCCCGTACGAGTATTATCAATATTGGCGCAATACCGAGGATAGCGATGTGGCGCGCTGGCTTAAAATTTATACAATGCTTCCGATGGACGAGATTAAAAAACTTGAGGCTTTGGAAGGCGCAGAAATTAACGAAGCCAAAAAAATATTGGCGTTTGAAGCGACAAAGCTTTGTCATGGTGAAACGTTGGCTTTGGAGGCGCAAGACACTGCGCAGAAAACTTTCGAACAAGGTCTAACGGGCGATGCCTTGCCACATTATGATCTTGCACAAAAAGAGATTGATAATGGGGCAACAATTATTGATGTTGCGGTGGATTTGAGCATCGTTAAATCAAAGGGAGAAATACGCCGTTTGATTGATCAAGGTGGTGTTAAAATTAACGATCAAAAAATTGATGCCCATGACGCGCAATTTAAAAATTATGATGCGCCGTATAAATTACAAATCGGCAAGAAAAATATTTTGATCATTAAACCTATTTAGGGATATTTATTGCGCGACTTGATTGGCGGGCACTTGTTCTTGTTGACCATCAGGGTCACCATCATTTGAGGGCCCACCTTCAAACAAAATACGGCGTAAAATACCAGGGGCAAGAATTGACAATGGATTGACGAACACATCTGGATCGCTCGCAGGGCCTTTCATTGTGTAATTGACCGCCACGAGTGAACTGTCTTTACCACCCGACAATAAATCGCCAATAAGAGGCACAGCACTGATGATGTTGTTAACCATTGAAAGCGGAACAACATTTCCCGATAGGTCTACAATTTCAGTTTTAGGGTAATATAACCCTTCAAATGTGAGTCCCAATGATGATCCTCTTGTGCGACCATTTTTGAGCGCGAGAACCGAAGTTCCATCACTGCGTTTTGTCCAAATGAAATCACTTTCAAGGCGGCTAAAATCAATCCCATCACTGGTGAGTAATTGTAAAAGCCCAGGGATACTAATCGCGTTAATAAGACGACCCAATACAGGGATGCTACGCGCTGTGAAATTGCTAATCTCAGCGCGACCTTTGATGGAGCCATACGTCCCATTAGGCACACCCGAGATAAGCACCGTACCGCCACGCACACCCGAGGTTATATCAAGGGCTTTGAGCAAAGACCCTGCGTCTTTAATGTTAACATTTAAGTTATCACCAGATGTTTGATCTCCAGAAAATCTTATTTTTAAGGGTGCATTTTGGTGCACGGCATCAAGACTAAGTTTATTGAAATCACCTTTATTGTTATACCCAAGATCAAGCGCAAAATTATTGAGTGTCATGTTACCAGAAGCCAACAATGTATCGGTTTTCACTACGAAATTATTATGCGCCATACTGGCATCATTTTTAGGCGCTTTTTTCGTGGAATTTTTATCTTGTTCACGCGCTTTGATAAATGGCTCAGCGTTAATGAGTGGCCCAGAAAACGACACATCTAATCCCTTATTGGCGTTGCGCAAAATACTCATATTACCGCGCGTTTTACCAAGTTTCAGGGACGTTAAATCCGCGCTTTTAAAATCAAAACCATTGCCAAATTGGAAGTTTGCATTGCCTATAGAAAAATTATTACCATTGATATCCAGTTTTAAAGATGAAGCGCCTGTTACGGGTTGTAAAAATTCAAGGTTGTAGAGCGATGGCGTGGCCATAATTTTAGCAAAAGTTTGGCCTATAGTCTTCCCTAAAGTTTGGCCTACGAACGCAGGGGTGAGTGTGCCTTTGCTTACAAATTTTTGTTCAAATGGCGCGCCCCCATCTTTGGGAGAGAAGTATAAATCAAACGCCAGATCGGAGGGCGCTTTGTTGATAGCGCCTTTTCCTTTTAACTTTAAAAAACTCTCAGATGCCGCGAGATCATAAGGCCCACCAGAGACCGAAAATCCATTGATAATATCAGGAAGATTAAGATTACTGAGCGTGCCATCAACATTAACCTTCACTTTTTCTTTGGGCACATCCTTGATCGTTGGAAAATCTAGTTTTATGGCCAAACGAGCGTCACCTGATGCATTATCAAGTGGAATTTCAACGCGTTCTTTATATTTAATAATGTCATTGTCTAAATAATTCAAAATGCCTTGGACAGGCCCCGCAACATTGAGCGTCCCATTAAGATGACCTGCGCCTTGTTTGGTCAAATTGCTCACTTCTAGATGCCCACCTTTTGCAATAGATAAGCCGGAAACCTGACCGCGATCGATATCAATAAATAAATTATCGTTTTCGTAGCGCCCTTTGGCATCTAAATTGCTGATGGGCTTGAGTGCATTTAAATAACGAACCCACATATTTTCAGTTGTGAAATTTGCCACAACATTCCCAATTTTCCAGTCTTTTTCATCACGCAATACATCAAAATCAAATAGGATATCTTTCAGAGCACCATCTTTGAGTTTTTGTGTGATCCATTCTGTGACTAAGTCGTTGTTATCTTTAGGCCAGAAAACGGCAATGTCTTCGGCGTGCATATAAGGCACGTCACCGTTCACATGATAGGCGTTTTCGTTGTTCTCGTCTTGATGCACATTAAAAGTTAAATCACGCCCTGATAAATTAGCGCTTAGGCTCGTGTTCAAGGCATTAGATACAAAAACAATGTCCTTATAAGAAACGGGTTGATCATTGGTCACAACGCTTGTGATTCGCCCTTCAGGGCTGCTTAAATAGAAATTATGTGCGGATACTTCGCCAGTGCTTTTGTTATAGTTAAGCCTAAGGTCGCCGCTCACCTTGCCCGAAGTTTCAGTGATGGTGCGATTAAGCGTGCCAATCCAAGGAATGAGATCACGCCAATTAAAGTCTGCGATATAGGCCACCATTTCGGCTTCTTCTTGCGTGTCGGTGCTGGTGACTGTTAAATCAAATGTAGGCGTTGTTTCGTTGGTGTCATCGCTCTCAAAAACGTTAAGCGTTAAGAGAGATTGATCAAACGCCTCAATACGGCGCATGTTTAAATTCATGCGCGCGAGGTCTGTGGTGTCGCCTGTATTAGGATTAAAAGATAATATCAGGGCATTATTGACTTCAACTTCTCCCACATATTTTAAAAAATCGAGCGGGTTGATAGGAATTAAGAATGACGGATCATAGGCTTCAGAGCGGTCTATTTTTTTGGTGTCATCTTTGAAAGCGGAAACATAGCTATCACCCTCACTTAAAAACGCAAATAATTGCAAATCATCAAGTTTGATATGACGCAAGATAATGTCACCCTTAAAAATATTGAGCGGTGATAATTCAAACACGACGGCGCCCGTTTGCAAGGAGGGGCTGATGATGGCGTCTTCATCTTCAATATTTTTGGCATTTTTTGGATAAAGCCTTATTTTATCGGCAATCATAGTGATGGGCGCGTTCCACGAAGCGCGTGAAAATCTTAAATCTTTAATCTCAACCACCGCGTCATCAAAACCGCCTGTGAGTGATTGTTCTAATAAAGCCTCAAGTGCAATATTGGGACGTGCCTCTTTGCCAACGGTCAAATATAAAACTGTTACCGCGCCTATGATGGCTACAATGAAAAACACACATGTTAAAGCGCAATATTTTAAAATCCGTATGGGTATGGTTGAAGTTGACATGAAATCCTTTATCTATACTTATAATACATAGGTATATATGAGAAAATTGAAAGGTCTAAGAGTAAAATGAGTTCAAAAGTTAGTTTAAATGTTGGCGATCAAGCCCCAGAGATTAATTTACCCGATGATCATGGCAATCAAACAAAACTATCAGACCTTAAGGGTCATAATGTGGTGGTTTACTTTTATCCCAAAGATGACACACCGGGGTGCACAAAAGAAGCGTGCTCATTTAGTGATAATCTCAAAAGCCTTGATGAACTGGAGGCCAAAGTGTTTGGAATATCAAAATGCTCTGTGGCCAACCACGCTAAATTCAAAGATAAATACTCGTTGAAATTTCCGCTTTTGTCTGACGAGAGCGGTGATGTGTGCGAACGCTATGGCACATGGGGCGAAAAATCTATGTATGGTCGTACATATATGGGCATCACACGAGCCACATATCTCATCGATAAAGACGGCAAAATTGCGCATATTTGGCCAAGCGTAAAAGTCGCGGGTCACACAGAGGACGTAATGGAAGCGCTTAAAAAGTTAGATAATTAAGCCGCTTTAATAATACCTGATTCAACACTCAGACCACCATCATCGGCGTTATTAAGGTGATCGTGCATGGCGGCTGTTAGATCATCCAAGTGATCAGTGAAAAAGTGATTGGCGCCTTCAACGGTGCGGAAATCAATATCAATCCCTTTTTGAATACGGATGCGTTCCACCATTTTTTCAACGCTTGACGGCGGGACGATGTTATCGTCGGCACCACTGATCACCAAACCATTGGTCGGGCATGGGGCAAGGAATGAAAAATCATGGAGATTAGCGGGGGGCGCAACAGATATAAATCCAGCGCTTTCAGGGCGGCGCATCAATAACTGCATACCGATCCATGAGCCAAAGTTAAAGCCACCGATCCATGTATAAGGAGAGTTAGGATTAATGGATTGCATCCAATCGAGTGCGGACGCGGCATCAGATAATTCGCCTTCGCCTTCGTCATATGTGCCTTGTGAACGACCCACACCACGGAAATTAAATCGTAGGACAGTGAATCCGCGATCAACAAACATCTTAAACATCGCAAACGTGATGGCGTTGTTCATAGTGCCGCCATGTTGTGGATGAGGATGGAGCACCATCGCGAGTGGTGCGTTAGGAACTTTTGAGTGATGATAGCGGCCTTCGAGGCGACCGACTGGGCCATTGAGGATAATTGCTGGCATATAAACCGTTTCTAAGAATTTAGATTAAGACGTTGTTTTTATTACTTAAATACATGTGTAGCAAATTTGTATCCATAAAGTCCAGAAAAATCGTATAACCCATTGATTTATACGTGGAAAACGCAGACTATGAATATATGGTAGCTTATCTTGATTATAACGCGACGACACCCATTCGCCCTGAGGTCATTGAGCTTATTGGCAGAGTATTAAGAGAGGGTGGAAATCCGTCCAGCCAGCATGCGTGCGGGCGCAACGCGCGTAAATATATCGAGGATGCGCGAGAACAAGTCGCCAATTTGGTGAATTATAAATCTGAAAACGTGATTTTCACGAGCGGTGCCACCGAAGGTAATAACATGGTCTTGCAAGGTCATGAAGGGCCTATTGCGGTCACAGATTTTGAACATCCGTCCGTATGGAATGTCATTGATGGCGACATAAAAATCAAAGTGCGTCCTAATGGCCTTATTGATCTTGAGGATTTGGATGATGTGATCAACCTTAAAAATCCGAAATTGATATCCGTCATGGCGGTCAATAATGAAACGGGCGTTATTCAACCGATTGCACAAATTGGTCGTTTATGTCGTGAAAAAGGCATATTATTTCATGTGGATGCCGTGCAAGCGGCGGGTAAAATTGAAATTGATTTTGAACGTTGGCATTGCGATTTCTTGTCTTTATCGGGGCATAAATGCGGTGCACCCCAAGGTGTGGGCGCGTTGATATTCCGCTCGAAAACCCCTGTTCCAAAACTCATTAAAGGCGGTGGGCAAGAACGTCGTCAACGCGCTGGCACAGAAAACACCGCGTCCATTGCTGGGTTTGGTTTGGCGGCGCACATGGCTAAAACCGAGTTAAGTGAATTTAAACGACTGGGTGCATTCCGCGATCAAATAGAACGGACTATTGAAAAAGTGACGGGCGTGATGATCCATGGCGCTGGCACACCGCGTGTATATAGCACGTCATGTTTTTCAGTGCCCAACACGGATGCACAAACGCTTATGATGCAATTTGATATAGAGGGCATTTGCTTGTCATCAGGATCGGCCTGCTCATCAGGCGTTTTAAAACCATCTCACGTGTTAAAATCGATGGGGGTTGATGACCAAATGGCAAGCTCTGCGCTAAGGATATCCATGGGATGGAACACGACACAAAGTGACGTTGACGCATTCTTATCCGCATGGCAAAACATCAAGCCATGAGCGTCCCATCAGAAAATTTTGTAATAAGAGAGATACATAATTCAAAGAAAGAATTACAAGAACTTACACACATGGTGCTGGCTCTTTCTCATCACGATGGAGAAAAATCGACAGCCAATGCTTTAAAACTGCAGAAGTCAATTTTTGTTGATAAAGATTTGTTTGTTTCCCTAGCTTATTTGGATGATGAAATTGTTGGATTTATCGCTTGGTGCGATACGTACTCTATTCATTATGGAGAAAAAATTCTTTATATTACTGGCGTGTATGTCAAAGATTCTTATCGGATCAAGGGTTATGGTACAAAACTTTGTGATTATATAAAACTCATTGCCGTTAAGAATGGTATGAGACGTATACGCTGGTATATATATGGTGATAATGATAAGGCTCAGAAATTCTACGATAATCAAAATGCTAAAATTTATAGAGGCTACGATATTGCAGAGTTTGAATTGGACACAAGTTTAGGTATGTTGAGTCATGATTAAGAATTTCTCGATAAGAGCGTGTAAGAATGACAACCAAGATTTAGAATTATTAACGCAATTTTGTCATTCTCTAACAGAATACGACGGTTACACATCGACTGCAACGGTTGAGAAATTTAAGAAAAGCTTTGCCCGTGGTAATAAGATTATGGCTTATTTTGCGTGTTTTGATGAGCAACCCATAGGGTTTATTATGTTCTACGATACATTTTCTTGCTACGATGCAGAGCATATTTTGTATGTAACGGGCGCTTATATTGAACCCGAACATCGCGGTGGAGGGTACGGGACCGAGTTATTTAAATTCTTGGCGCAATATGGGCATGATCATGAGTATGATCATATTGGCTGGATCGTTGAACAGAATAATATTAGATCACAAGAATTTTATGAGCGTTTGGGCGCAAAATTATACAAAGGCTGGCACATTGTTCGTTTGGAGCACGATAAAATTAAAGCCCTAGCCCAAAAAGCTTAGTTAATTTTTTTAAAAACAGTTACAACTGAGAACCCGAGCCACACGTGTGCATGCTCCAGTATAAACGCTGAGGCTATTATCATTTTCTAAGTAATGAGAGACAGTTCCGCTAGGGGCATTATTTAGATAACCGTTAACACTATCTGGTGCTCCACACGCTGCTGCACAAAACTCATCTTGGAAGGTTGTGGCGTCAAAGTTTGTGGCACGTCCTGAGTCGCTTCCATCACCTTTGCGAATGCATAGTTTACCCTGTCCACCACCAAAACTAACGCCATCAGCGCTGCCTAATAGAAAGCAAGATGTTGAAACCCAGCTATCACATCGTAAATAAGCGCCTGATGTGGTTAACACGATCGTTGATGTATCGCCTGGGCCCGTGATTATTCCTGTGGTAACGGTTACAGAGGCGTAAGGGCCGCATGGCGTGACATCTCCACCATTGGGATGGAATAAATGACAAGATTTATCAAGAGGCGCGTCAGGATTAGCATTGCCTCCACTAGACAGCTCATAACTTATTTGGTCACTGCTACAACCATTGCCTAATTTTAATCGATCAATAGAGTTTTCTATTAATGCCGTACAATTATCGCTGATAGCGCTATCAAGTTTGGCTGTTTCTTCTAATCCGTTTTTGCCTCCACCTCTCATGGAAGATGTGACCGCGTAGCTCAAGGCTGCGAATAGCACGACAGCAAGTAAAATTAAAAAGAGTATGTTGCCGCGTTCATGGTTCTGTGAAAAATGATTCATGCATTTTGATTTTATCAATTTGCAATATTTTCGCAAGCTATTGCGACACGCAATTGACAAATATATGCGTTCTTGTCACTAACTATACTCACTATGTCTAAAATCACATTCATTTTAAAAGACGGGACACGCGTTGAGGCCGAAGCGCCAACGGGGTTATCTGTCATGGAAATCGCCAATCGCGCTGGTATTTCGGCTATTGAGGGTGCGTGCGGTGGATCATTATCTTGCGCGACCTGTCATGGATATGTTGAGCCAAAATTCTTTGACAAAGCATTACCCGAGGACGGAGAGCGATCAGAGGACGAAGAAGACATGCTTGATCTCGCCTTTGATGTGCGCGATAGCTCACGGCTAACCTGCCAAATCATCATGGATGATGCGTATGATGGCATGGAAATCGCTATTCCTGGCGCAAAGGTTGAGTATTAGGCTTTGAAATTACTTAGGAGCGAAAGCATTTCGTTCTTTGAGTGTTATTCGGCCATGATTTTGTAATATATCCCAATGTGGTCTAACCGTTTCAGGCGTTCTTTTAGGCGCAAGATCATTGGGTAGAATCGGCGGTTTACTATTTAACAAATCAATTTTATCGAACACGGCATCATTATCATCACAAAAATGATATATCTGATTATTACGCTCCTCCCCGCCTAAACCACAAAGGCTATTAGTTTCAATCTGCATTTTTAATCCATCAAAATAACGACATTTTAACTCTGGTACTAACCTATTTAAAAGCAATATAGGTGAATGAAAGGTTTTGTCGCCCAAATCTGCCACAACTCCGCTCTCAAAAATTTCATTAAATGTTCCCGTGCTTCCATCGGCTGAGATAGCAACATCACCCTCCATAACAAAATGAGTTCTACGTGTGTGCATATCATCAACAACCATTTCGGTTACATATTGGTGACTCTCGCCTTGTGTTCTCTCGGTATCAATGAATTTTCGTAAATTAACACCAGTTACAAAGCTGCGTATTTCTTCATCGCTACAGCCCTCAATTTCCATGACAGCTTTGATTGCACCCATCTGCAGAGCACCCATTAAACCAGAATTCCCACCACCATAATGAATTTTTAAACCCTTTTTAACCAATTGATAGCCCATATCAAAAACATCAAGAGTTGCACCATCAAAATACCCAGTTGTTGAGGCGCAATAAAAGGCAACGCTTTTTATCCAGTTGGGCCCGTAATGTGGAATATCTGGATGGGCCGTTGTGGTAGGAAAATCTTGGGAAGCACCGCTCATGTTTTGATCTTTCTGATAGATAATTATTTCGATTAAAAAGACATAACATCATTGATATTTGATTTCAAGGTTTTTTACATAGATTTATATTTTTATTGCCAACAATCACACTTAACATTGCCGAGGCTTCGTGCGCATGAGCCCGTATAAGGCTCGATGGATAAATCATTTTTAATGTAGTAACTTGCGCTCCCGCTGCTGCTGTCGGATCCTCCTAAAGATGGTGATCCGCACGCAGATGTGCACAACGAGGCGCGAAACAATCCCGTGATGATCGTCCCCCCAAGCGCACGTGTTGGATCAATGAAGGTACCTTTCTTGACGCACAGACTAGAAGCGCTGGTGAACGAGGCTCCATCAGGGCTGATGCTCAGGTTACATTGTGTGCCTGACCAGCTCTGACATCTGAAATAGACACCCAAAGCGGTGGTGACGATGCTTGATGTATCGCCCGCCACGCTTATTGATGCAACCTCAGGGTCGCTCGGATCGGGCGCGCTCGCATAAACACCGCCTGGCGTAACCCCGCCGCTTTTATCATTAAATACGTGGCAGGATTTATTAAGTGGTGCGTCATCATTGGCAAAGCGTCCATCCACCACTTCATAGCTAATTTCATTATCCGCGCATTCATTCATGACTTGGAGTCGTATGATGGTGTTGTCGATTATGGAGGTGCAATTGTAATTCACGCTCTCGCTTAATTTCGATTTTTGCTTTTCCATGGTTGGGGGCGGCTCACTCATCATTTTGCTCATGGATACAGTGATGGTCGCAAATACCCCCACCACAACAAAGAGCAAAACAATTATCCCCCCATTTTGGTGATTACAACGCATGTACCTATAGTTGTATAAAAATCATAAGAATTCAATAAAATCAGTGAGATAATACGTATGTATGTTAGGGGGTTTGGTTTATTAAGTACTTAATGCGGCTATAAGCAATTTTGGATTTTTATACATTGATGCGTACTCGGTATACATGATGATTAGCCGTACTGGTAGTTCAAGTTTTAAGATATTATCGTCTTCATAAACTACATCTTGTATATTTTTTCTTCTCAAAAATTTAAGAAACCTCTGGGCTAATGCATCGTGAAGATTATCTTGTAACTCCCATGAGGCTTCACCTTGGAATGTATTGGTAATGGTACCGCGGCCTACTGATTTGGCCTCTTGATAAGTTAGCCATTCTTTATGACCTAATTTTGCTGGTATAGAGAATTCAAATGATTCAAGGGTTTCCATGTCAAAACGAAAATTTTCTGATGAAGGGTCTTGATATTCTTCGAAAGAAAACCTCATTGATTGTTTTGCGGCGTTCATATGAATAAATAAAGTAACCCCTGTTTCAATTTTATTATCATGAACAAATACATTGTGTGATTTTATGTGTTCTTCAATGCCCCATGGTGACGAAAAAGATCTAATAGACAAAGCAGCGCGTACATTTGAGCTACCTTCAAAATTAAAATGTACTTTGTGAATTGGAATGTGGGGCATATTGCTTTTCCTCTAAAGTAATTTAGAGTAAGTGTTTTACTATGTCAATAAAATAGTTTTGAAATTTATCGTATGATGTCCTATAACCCTAAGATATGAACAGCCTTGGTTTTAACAAATTGGAAAAAGATACACGCGTGGTGGTGGCCATGTCGGGTGGCGTTGACAGCTCGACTGTCGCGGCACTCCTTCATGAGCAAGGCTATGACGTGATTGGTGTGACACTCCAACTGTATGATCATGGCGCGGCGATTGATCGCAAAGGCGCGTGTTGCGCTGGTCAAGATATTTATGACGCACGGCGCATTGCCGAGGCGCGCGGGTTTCCCCATTACGTGCTCGATTATGAAAGCCGATTTAAAGAACAAGTCATGGATGATTTTGCCGATAGTTATCTACGTGGCGAAACGCCTGTCCCTTGTGTGCAGTGTAATATGAGCGTGAAGTTTGCCGATTTGTTAAAAACCGCCCGCGATCTTAAGGCTGATTGTTTGGCGACGGGTCATTACATTCAACGCATCATTAATAAAGCGGGTAAGGCCGAGCTTCACCGTGCGATTGAACATGGCAAAGATCAAAGCTATTTCTTATTTGCCACAACGCAAGATCAATTGGATTATTTACGCTTTCCCATTGGTGATTGGACAAAGGATAAAACACGCAAAGAGGCCAATCGTTTGGGGCTGATCACCGCCGATAAACCAGAAAGCATGGATATTTGTTTTGTGCCAGATGGGGATTACGCGAGCGTGGTTAAAAAGCTCCGCCCAGAAGCCGAGAAAAAAGGTGATATTGTGCACCTTGATGGACGCATTGTTGGCACGCATAACGGCATTGTTCATTATACAATTGGGCAGCGTAAAGGCCTTGGTGTTGGTGGTGGTACCACAGATAATAACGCACCCTTATTTGTGATTAAATTGGACGCTACAAAAAATGAAGTGATTGTTGGCCCAAAATCAGCGCTTGCTCGTGATACGGTCACAGTTAAGCAAGTCAATTGGTTGGATAAATTACAAGCGGGCGAAGAACGCCCCGTTACGGTCAAGTTGCGCTCTACATCCACGCCCAATACGGCCATTTTAAAGGCATCGGAAGATGGCGCGGTTATTATTCTTGATAAACCACAATTTGGCATTTCGGCAGGGCAAGCGGCAGTGTTTTATGATGAGGGACGCGTGCTGGGTGGTGGGTGGATCACAGGCACACAATGACACGAAAAATGACGCATAAAAAATGTCCCATTTGCCGATCTAAATTAATGCCATTTAACATTCAAGAACTCGCAACCCCGCGAGACATTTCAATATGCAATAATTGTCGACATATATGTTGGGATGAGATGCCAAGCGAGGCAGACATTACCGCGTATTACAAAAACGATTACGCTGGCGAACATGATCTTATTAAAATCCAAGAAGATGGGCGCGCGTATTATAAAACGCACACCAAAGAATTATTGGATAAATACAAATCTTTTAATGGTGCGTCCGAGGCGATCACATTGGTTGATTTTGGGTGCGCGTGGCCTGTGTTTGTCGACGAGGCTGTGCAATCAAAATTATATAATGACGTTATCGGTGTAGAGTTTGATGCGCACACGGTTATCGAGGCACGTCAAAAAGGCTTTAACCTTCAAACCCCTGATGAATTTTTTAAAAATACAGCGCATGGATCAATTGATATCATTCGCTTTTCACACGTGATTGAACATATGATAGACCCGTGTGATATGCTCAAAAAAATTGAACTTTTATTGGCCAACGATGCATTAATTTATATCACACAACCCATTTTTCCTATGATGAAAACGGACGTACCTTTATCGGCGTTAAAAGACAGTGTTTACCCAGAGCATCTTCATTTTTTTACACCACATTCTTTGCAACATTTATTGCACAATATTGGCTTTAAAATTACCGAGATGTCGGCTTTTCAAAACGAAGAAGAATTTGTACAATTATACAAAGATAATTTTGATAAAGAGTATGCCATAAACGCTCTGCTTGATCTAAAAAATGTTGCACCATTATCCTTTAAAAAAGAAGGGCGTTTTCCTACATTTTTCGGCGATAATGTGTATTCATATGCCACACGAAAAAACACTCAAAAAAACGATAAAAAGATATTAACAATGCTTAAAAATATCGTTAGGAAATTTTACTAATACTCAACGTGAAATCTTTACACGGCGCGTTATTAAGATTAACGATTAATGGCGATTTCACATCAAGTTTTAAAGGCTGTTGCCTATATTGATCTTGGATATGCGACCACGTCGTGCAATGTAAGAATAGTAAATAACCAGCGCCATATATTTCATAGCGGAATGCTTTGTCTGATTTCGTATCTGATAGGAGTTCAACGAGATATAATCCAGCCTCAAGTGTATCTGTTGTGAGTGAATAGTTATTGCGCTTTTTGGTAAATTCGCTTGTTTTATATGTACCAATTAACGAGGCGTTTTGTGCATCAGTCATTGGGCAATTTTGATGATCAGGATAGTATAAAATGTTGCTGCTTAATCGCGCGACATCATCCATGTTTACTTTTCGCATAGAGTGGAGATCAAACGCCGCATAATCGTAGTCTTTTAAAATAGTGACGGATTCCAGATCACGCCATGATTCTAAAATCATAATAGGGCGATGACCGTTTTTAAAATGCTGTTCTAAACCTCTTAAGACATGTGGTTCTGCGCCCTCAACATCGATTTTAATGACATCAGGGATTAACTCAGACTCTTGGATGTATTGATCAAGGCGGATGGTTTTTACCCAATCACTCGCTGGCTTGTTATCATGATCAACCATGCTGTCAGCCTCGGCGCTGTTGGTGCGATAATAAACAGGGGTCATTGCATTGTGTTTATCGCCAGCATAGCTAGGGACAACGCACACATTGCTCGCATGGTTATCCGATAAATTCGTATAGAGTTCTTGCATAATGCGCGGGCTGCCCTCAAATGACACAACTTGTCCCGATGGCCCAACAATGCGTCCGCCCACAATGCCTAAAATGCCTTGGTTTGCACCAACATCGAACAAAGTCATGCCTGTCTTGAGGATACGCGTTAAGGCAATATTCACGGGAACTTCGTAATAATCAATGCGTGGCCAACAAGTCATAACCTGTCTTAATCCAAAACTTTAGAGATTACAATTGACAAACAGGGGTGTTTTGAGGCAAAAAGCGAGTTCAATTGTGGCGGAGTAGCTCAGGGGTTAGAGCAGTGGAATCATAATCCATGTGTCGGCAGTTCAAATCTGCCCTTCGCTACCACTTTTTCTTATCGCCTTTCCTCAGGCGCGCAATTCCTCTATAAAAAACGTACGATATTTGTAACTTTTTACCATGAAAGCCCGTAAACGTTAATGGAACGCAGTTCTACTGAGATTTTGAATGATGATTTAAAAGATCTTGTGGCTCAAACGCGGGCGGGTGATCAAGTGGCGTATGGCCAATTTTTGACCAAGCTTGCGCCGTACATCCGCCGTGCCGCTGGCGCGCAACTCGCTAAGACCAAACATGGTCATTATGTTGAGGATGTCACACAAGAGGTTTTACTGACCATTCATCTCAAACTGCATACCTATGATGACACGTATCCGTTTTTGTCTTGGATGCGGGTGATTTTACGGCATAAGATTATTGACTATCTGCGCCGTCAAAAAGCCAATGTTTCATCGATTGATGACACTGAGTTTTGGGAGCCAACTGATGAGGCCAATCCAGAAGAGGTGGCCATTCAATACGATGTGAACCGCTTGCTAGATCGCCTGAAGCCACCAGCGGGTGACATTATACACGATATGAAGATTAAGGGGATGAGCGTGCGTGAATTGTCCGTTAAATACGCCATATCTGAGAGCTATGTGAAAGTGACCGTACATCGCGGTCTAAAAGAATTGAATGAGTATATGCAGCAGGAGAATGCGTCATGGGTATGAAAACAAATGAATTGATCAATGTGCTCGCGCAAAGTGAGACTTTGGCCAAAAAACCTATGCTGTCGTCCTACGTCGTAATGAGCGCGTTGGTGCTTGTGTGGGCATTTTTCACCGCCACTTTGTTTGGTGGCCGTACAGATTTAGGTAGCCTTACGATGGCGTTTTATGTCAAAACCGCCCTTTTATTAGGCTCAGTTGTATGCGGGGCGTTTTATGCACGAAAAGCCTCTAAAACTGTGGCTAATAATAGTCTATATCTCGGATTTTGGGCTATTGCTGCTGGTTTTGCCGCTTGGCTTGGGTATGAATGGACGCATTATAGTGCGGATCACATCACTGGTATGCTCGCCACGGATGCCGCCGCGCATTGTATGATATCAACCTTCCTTTATGGCCTATTGTCCATGGCCACGCTTACTATGATTTTTCGGCAATATGCGCCTGCTGATGTGGCCAAATCCGCGCATAATATTGGCCTTACATCTGGTTTGATTGCGGGCTTTGGATATTCCATTCATTGCATGATGGACAGCCCGACTTATGTGCTTGTGGCTTACGGGTTGCCACTCTTGGGCGTTTGGATCATTAGCCGATTGGTATTGCCCAGATTTTTAAACTGGTAAATCATTTGTAACCATCTTTATGGGTGTGCGTAATAGAAACAACAGGGTGTTCCGGACGCTTTACTTCAGCGCCAACCACACTAATTGAAAGGTATGATGATGAAACATATAGATAAGATAATCGTAGGCTCTGCAATGCTGATCGGCTTGGCACTCGTAACAGCTAATTACACACAAGCCGAAGTAATGACAGGAGATAAGACTATGGGCATGAAAGAACAAAGCACTATGAGCACTCAAGACACATCGCATCTCACAGACATACAAAAAAAAGTGATGTTTAATGATGGCACAGAGCCAGCGTTTAAAAACGAGTATTGGGATAACAAAGAACCAGGAATTTATGTTGATTTAATCTCTGGCGATGCGTTGTATTCCTCAACTGATAAATTTAAAAGTGGCACTGGTTGGCCTAGCTTTACCAAACCGATCGATGAGAATGCTGTTAAAGAATTGACAGACAAAAAACTGTTCATGACGCGCACAGAAATACGCTCTGCCAAAAGCGATGTTCATTTGGGACATGTGTTTAACGATGGACCAAAAGAGGCGGGCGGTCTCCGTTATTGTATGAACTCAGCCGCACTCAAATTCATCCCATTGGCTGATCTCGAAAAAGAAGGCTATGGAGAGTATAAATCCCTTTTTTAATTAAGGATAACAATAATCTTTGAACGTTAGCGTGTCATAAGACTTGACGCGCTAATACGAACTCGCTATCAATACGATCCTTACTTAGGTGTCGCGGGATGGAGCAGTCCGGTAGCTCGTCAGGCTCATAACCTGAAGGTCGTCAGTTCAAATCTGGCTCCCGCAACCAGTAAAGTCGCATAAAACCAATAATTTAGCGGTTTTAAAAGTTAAAGTTAAGAGTATAGAAATTAGTTTTTCACACTCTGTATCAAATAATGCCAATAATTGACCAAAAACTACAACACTTAATTCTTGCCAACTTATTGATTCTATTGCTATAATTAATTGTGTTTAGTTGTCGCTTATGGTTCTAACAATACTCATAATCTGAAGATATTCAGTTCGCAACCAATCGTATTTTCACATATCGGTTTACGCCAAGAATTTTGAACGCCCCTTTAAAAATAAAATTATCTGTGCCATAAAAACTTACACATTTTATTGGTTTATAATTTTTGATACAAAGGTTTGCAGTCGTTTATGGATATTCATGTAATTTATGCGCTTATCGGTTTTATTTTGGCTTCATATGCCGTGATTGGAAACGACTCCGTTCAAACCCTTGGAACTTTTATTGCCTCGAACACGCGTATTTTTAAATGGTATTGGCTATGGCTTGCCGCCAGTGTGGTTCTTATTTTTACGTTATCTTATGGTTGGTACATTAATGATGGCGATATATCGTTTGGTCGTTTGGACAAAATACCACCCGTACAAATTGAATGGTATCATGCCGCCGCGCCAGCCGTTTTAGTTCTTCTTACCCGCGTCGGGATACCTGTATCCACAACGTTTCTTGTGCTTTCTGTTTTCGCGTCCTCATTTGTGCTGGAAAAAATGCTGGTCAAATCCGTTGTTGGGTATGGTCTGGCGGCGATCTCTGCTTACGTTTTGTGGATGCTTTTATCCTATTTTATCAACGAAAAATTCAACACAGTAAAACAAGGTCAACGCGCTTTTTGGCGCACGGCGCAATGGCTCTCTACGGGCTTTTTATGGTTTTCTTGGCTCTCGCACGACATGGCCAATATCGCCGTGTTCTTGCCACGAGACCTGCCTCTTAGTTTGCTTATAGGAGCCATCGCCATTTTGGTGTTCTGGCTCGGTGTTATCTTTTATACCCAAGGGGGTAAAATTCAACATATTGTTTTGGAAAAAACAGGCTCTCGATTTATTCGCTCAGCCACAATTATTGATCTCGTATATGCCTTGCTCCTTTGGTACTTCAAAGAATTAAACAGCATCCCCATGTCCACCACTTGGGTGTTCGTAGGCTTACTTACTGGGCGAGAGTTGGCTATCGCCACTGCGCATCGTGCAAGCTACAAATTTAGCTATGTGTTCCCGATTGTGGGGAAAGATTTCGGTAGAATGATGATCGGGTTGTTGGTGTCCGTTGCGATGGTTTTAACCATTCACTATCTCATTAATCCTGAGCAATTGAGTTAAAAAACATCAAAACTTTTTGGACAGAAATAACTTAATGTTGTGATCGGCGTTGTTATCACTAATACCTGCAAGATACCCTGTTTCATAGGCAAAACCATTGCCTAATTTACCCTTTAAGACAGGGCCAAGAGAATGGCTTTGGTTATCAAATCCTGACAATGTCCGAATATTACCAAAATTATTAAACGTTTCTAAACCTAATCTGTGATTATCATTAAGCGCGTAAGTGGCCTGAGCGCGCATAGAAAATCCTACACCAGACTCTGAATCCTCACCCACCTCATGACTTAGAAACTGATTGGCGCGTATTTCCCAATCATCAAGTGGGAACAATTCATAAAATCCAACAGTCACGTTATCAGGTTTTTTATCACCATCTTTAAGTGTGTAGCTTGCGCGCATCCCAAAATCGAAACCAATATCTTGTGCATCATACAAATCAAATCGGTTTTCAAACGTGAGGCTGTCATATTCAAAAGTATCATTTTGGCGTTTGTCGCCTGCCACAATCAGACGTGCGGCATAAGAGTCAGTAAACCCATGATCAATGTGAAGTCTTGAGCGCAAACGTTCATCTTGTGATCCGCCATCTTTATTTTCGCTATAGCCTATACGAGCCGCAACCGCAGTAACACCTTTTGATACTTTGGGAGAGCCAACAGAGCTAATGGTTTGTGCATGGGAATCGATGGTGAAAAAAGTAATGCCAGCTATGCAAGTGAAAAATAAAAATGAATGTTTCATAAAATCCTCGATAGTTAAAAGTATAGACTTAATGGCGGACAGGATAATCGTCTAAAATTGTCCTGCAAGGATTACTTTACATGCCTACCGCTTTGTTCAATCCGCTCAATTTACACATTTTTCTAACCATGTAAACAATGGCTTTTACAAGACAATATTGGATTTAATATGTAGTGTCTAAATATGATAGACATTTAGTTTTACTGTTTCTAAGAGCAGGCCAGAGTAAATGACTTCTGTGCCATCTACTGAAGGAATAAGCTCTTGTATGAAAGAGGCTATTCAATCAGAAGAAACTACTACTAACAATATTGGAAGAAAACTTGGATACATTCCTTTAAGATGTTTAATGGACTTTCTAACA
>JBBKXB010000095.1:0-7730 GCA_037969255.1 Bdellovibrionales bacterium
CAATTTTTATATAAGGATTTTTAATAATGAAAACTCGATTTTTTGCGTTATTGGCTCTTTTGCTTTTAATAATGCCCCCACAAGCCAAGGCTGACGAATATAGCCTGACGATTAACAAAGAACCTGTAAATATTACAGGCAAAACACTCAAACGCGTTACGATCAACGGCTCGATACCTGGCCCCACACTTCGTTTGAAAGAGGGCGAAGATGTAGTCATCAAGGTCACAAATAATTTGAATGAGGATACATCGGTACATTGGCACGGGTTATTGTTACCAGGCGAAATGGACGGTGTTCCAGGATTGAACGGTTTCCCAGGCATAAAACCAGGCGAAACATTTACCTATAACTTTAAAGCGCGACAAAGTGGTACTTATTGGTATCACGCACATTCTATGGCTCAAGAACAAGATGGGCATTATGGCTCTATTATCATTAGCCCCAAAGGCGGAGATAAAGAGAAAGTGGATCGTGATTATGTGGTCTTGCTCTCGGATTTTCATGAAGATACTGGCAACACCATCATGGCGAATTTAAAAAAATCGTCAGAGTATTACGTGTATGTCCGCCGTACTGTGGGTGATTTTTTTACGGATGCCAAAGAGAGGGGTCTTGGCAAAGCATGGAAGAATGCCAAAATGTGGGGAGACATGCGAATGTTGCCAACGGATTTGGCTGATATAAGCAATTATACATTCCTCGTAAATGGTCAAACACCAGATCGCAATTGGACTGGCTTATTTAAACCAGATGAGAAAATAAGACTTCGTTTTATCAATGCGTCCGCCATGTCGTTTTTCGATGTGCGTATACCAGGCTTAAAGATGACTGTCGTTGCATCTGATGGGCAACCTGTCGAGCCCGTCAGTGTTGATGAGTTCCGCTTTGGCGTGGCTGAGACCTATGACGTAATTGTTGAACCCACACAAGATAAGGCTTACACAATCGCGGCAGAACCGATTGATCGCACAGGTTTTGCATTGGCAACGCTTGCCCCACGTGAGGGCATGAAAGGTGATGCACCACAACAAAGATCAATGAGTTCTTTGACAATGGCTGATATGGGTATGGCGCACGATATGGCTAGTATGGGTGATATGAGCGACATGGGCGGTATGGATCATTCTAAAATGGACATGAGCTTAATGGATCAAAATATGGGCGGTATGGATCATGCCTCTATGGGCCACGATATGCCTGCTGTATTATCACAAGACTTTGAAACAGGTGTACAGGGAAGCGGTTGGGCTGATGCTGGAACGCCAAAGGGACACAAGGCTCTGGCTTACAAAGACTTGCGATACGCTGGCATTCAAAAAGACCAACGCCAACCAGAGCGTGAGATTATTGTTCGTTTGGGCGGTAATATGGAGCGTTATATATGGACGTTGAATGGCAAGAAATATGCCGATGCAGACCCCATAAATCTTGAGTATGGGGAGCGCGTTCGTCTCACATTCGTTAATGACACCATGATGGCGCATCCTATGCATCTTCATGGCATGTTTGTCCAATTAGAAAACGGGCAACCAATGGCTAAACTGCCGAATAAGCATACTGTGATTGTTGCGCCAGGGGACACATATTCGGTTCTTTTGACGGCTGATGAGGCAGGTGAGTGGGCATTCCACTGTCATCTACTCTATCACATGATGGCAGGTATGATGAATAAGGTCGTCGTCGCCAAAATGGACGAAAGCCAAATTCCAAAAAAATCATATTCCCCAAAATCAAAAGAGATGATGGATCACAGCAAACATCAAAGGAAGGCTATGGATCATTCTAAGATTGATATGAGCGATATGGATGACACTAAAATGGATCATTCCATGCACGATATGCCGATGCCATCCAATGACACCAAACCAGAAACAGGAGGGCAAAACCATGCTCACTAAAAACTTTATGCTTATGGCTATGTTGGCCACGACTTTGTCAACGCCTGCCTATGCCAAGGAAACACATGATGATGAAAAACATGGCGATGAAATATATCACGCGTTCCGTTTAGAAACAGGTGCGGGGGGTAGCGATAATGGCGCAGGCTTTGCCGATTGGGACTTTGATGGCTGGATTGGAACCGATGAGAATAAATTAGCTCTTAAATCCGAAGGAGAGCGTAGTGATGGTGAAACCGAAAGCGCTGAATTTTGGGCTATGTATAGTCGCAATATTAGCACATTCTGGGATGCTCAAATCGGTGTTCGTCATGATACGCAACCAAACTCGTTGACTTATGGTGTGCTTGGTTTTGAAGGGCTTGCGCCTTACTTCTTTGAAACCGAAGCTCATTTGTTTGTCAGTGAGGATGGTGATGTGAGCGCGAGAATTCGTCAAGAAAATGAGTTATTGTTCACGCAAAGATTGATCACTCAACCCTATGTTGAGGCAAACTTTTTTGCTCAAGATGTGCCAGAACTCGATATTGGTGCTGGTCTTTCAAGCGCAGAATTTGGGCTTCAGACACGCTATGAGTTTACGCGCTCTTTTGCCCCTTATGTGGATGTAAAGTATGAACGCAAATTCGGTGAAACATCATCCATCGCGACATCTAATGGTGAAGACAACGATGCTGTAATTGGCACAATTGGCGTAAAAGCTTTGTTTTAGGAGGACAAAAGACATGATTGAAATTATACCAAACTGGCATCCTATTTTGGTGCATTTTACGATAGGGTTATTGGCAGTCTCTGGTCTGCTTTATGCGGTGGGTTATGCGTTTAAACGCGATAACTTGCTAACTGTGGCAAGGTGGAACCTATGGCTGGGTTCACTTATAACCATAGCTACCGTGCTGGCTGGCTTATATGCTTATAGCACGGTGGCACATGATGGGGCATCTCATGCCGCCATGACCAATCATAAAAATTGGGCTTTGCCTACAGCAAGTGTGTTTTTAGCGCTTTCGCTCTGGGCGTTCATTAAACAACGAGGTGGAAAACCCGTGTCTCTTTTGTTCGTGATCTTAATACTGATGGCATCAATCAGTTTGGGTATCACGGGTTTTAAAGGCGCAGAAGTTGTTTATCGTCATGGTACGGGTGTCATGCGGATGCCCGTTGTTGAAGGCGATGGTGGTCATGATAGCCACGCTCACGTAGGTGATAATGCCCATGACACCGCACCTGAACATCACGATGATATGCCGATGCCTGTTAACCCGACGATAATAGAACCCACACCCCCTCATGGTCATGATGATAATTCTGGACATGATAATCACAACCACTAAACCAAACGAAAAGGAAAATTTAAAATGAAAAACCAACTTATACTCGCGAGCATCTTAATAACGCTTTCTATGCCAGCTATGGCAGAAGAAACCATGCCACATGATATGATGAACCATGGTGGTCATTCTATGGAAGGTATGAACCATAATGATAATACTGAACAATCTGTTGCCAAATCTGTTCGTCAAGTTGAAGCATCAAAGGTTTGTATGGTGAATGACAAAGCCTTTGCAGAGGATCAAACTGCAATAGTTGTTAATGACAAAACATATTATGGCTGTTGCTCGATGTGCGAGGCTCGTCTGACCAAAGATGAGGCCATTCGTTCTGCCACTGATCCCATTAGCGGTAAAAAAGTCGATAAAGCCACGGCCATTATTGGCGCCGATGAAGCGGGTAAAGTTTATTATTTTGAGAACGAAACCAATCTTCATAAACACATGGGTCATAAATAGTTGGAACTACAATAGGGTTTCCGCTGTTTTTTAAATAGAAGAAGGAGAAGAATAATGTCTAATTATAGTAAATTTTTAATTATGATCGTCACGTCTACAGTCGCGATGCTGGGTCTAATGTATCTCAACACATATTCGCTTGATCATGTCTTTTGGAGTGAAACACGCTTTTATATGGCGTTTGTGATGGGCGCGGCTATGGCTGTGATCATGTTAAGTTTCATGCTTGGTATGTATAAAAACAAACGTAATAATATACTGATTTATCTTGGCAGTGTGGTCATATTTGCAGGCGCATTATTTCTTGTTCGCTCTCAAGTGACCGTTGGCGATAATTCTTATATGAGCGCGATGATCCCCCATCATTCTATTGCGATTATGACGAGTGAACGCGCTGGTATTCAAGATATTCGCGTGCGTGATCTTGCCAACGATATTATTAAGGCGCAACGTAAAGAAATCAAAGAGATGGAATGGCTTATTGATGATATTAACACTAACGGCAAAGTTACTTCACAAGCCGAAGCCGACACACGCCCATTACCAAAATTTGAAGGAGACTTAAATGGCAACGCCCTCTAATCCCAAAAAAGCAGTGTTATATCGTATGGTGACAGATGAGCATATTTGTCCGTACGGTATCAAATCTAAAGACCTCTTGGAGCGTAAAGGTTATGAGGTTGAAGATCATCACCTTAAAACGCGCGCGCAAACAGATGCTTTTAAAAATGAGCATGGGGTGAAAACCACACCTCAAACATTTATTGATGATAAACGCATTGGCGGTTATGACGATTTGCTTAACCATTTTAATGAAAGCACTTTAAAACAAGAGGGCACAACGTATCAGCCCATTATTGCTATTTTCGCCTCAACCTTTCTAATGGCGCTGGCCGTGGTCTTTGCCATGACAGGTGGGTTTAATATCATCAAAATTATTGAAATGTTCATAGCCATTAGCATGTGTGCGTTGGCCATTCAAAAACTTCGTGATCTGTACTCGTTTTCAAACCAATTCATCACTTATGATTTACTGGCCATGAAGTGGGTGCGCTACGCCTATATCTATCCCTTCGTAGAATTACTCGCAGGGGTCATGATGATTGCAGGCGCATTGACATTAATCGCTGCACCTGCGGCTCTGTTTATAGGAACGATAGGCGCGATCTCGGTGATTAAGGCTGTTTACATTGATAAGCGCGAACTCAAATGCGCGTGTGTGGGTGGTGACAGCAATGTACCGCTCGGGTTTATATCCCTGAGTGAAAACCTGATGATGATGGCTATGGCGATTTGGATGCTATTGATTTTGTAACATACACTTAATGATATTCAATTTCGAGGTTCGCCATGTCAAAGCTCTCATTTGCTCTTTGTCTCAATAGCGATAAAGGAATCATCAATACTTCCTAGCCGATGTGACTAATTCTAACCATAAGATGGCGGACAGGATGGGATTCGAACCCACGAAACCTGTGAGGGTTTACACGCTTTCCAAGCGTGCGCCTTCGACCACTCGGCCACCTGTCCGCATTAGCGAGTGTTTTAACGCGACACGCATTACAGGGCAAGGGAAAAGCGCATTTTGTATTTATTCGCTAAAATATATGAACCAAACATTGCCGCGATCATTGGTTATTGTGAAAAGAAGGATTAAAAACATGAAATTTCAAAATAAAAAACAAACCGCCTCCATTGCTCTGCTTGTTCTTGGTGCCATAATTTTGGTGATCGGTGCCATGCACGGTATGTTGCCGCCAATCATCACGGGTCTAGGCTTTTTAATCATCGCTTGGGCGCTTTAAACTAAAGGTAAGATAAAAATCAGCTGTTAATTTTTGTATTAAGTTGTTAAACCAACCTCATGCAAAAATTTCTTACCATCATTGATGATTTCTATAATGTGACGCCCGATATTGTGGTGCATGCACCATTTTGCGATGCGCGCAACATCACGCCATTTGCTAATTTTGATCCGAAAATGGAGTATGATTTACGTGAATGTACAGGCAAGAACACAGCATTTTTTGCCACGCATGATAAAACTGAAACGTTGGGATTGTTGGCTGATATTATCACCGCAAAGCCATTATCACTGACCATCGTGTGGCCAAAAGATTGGGGTGGTAAAGGATTAAACAAGCATCTGACCGCCCTTAATTTAGAGGCTCATTACGAGATTAAAGCGCATGCACGTCTTGCCTATGTGACTGATTTTACCAATCTTAACCACGATACCTTAAAGGATTGGCTTAAAAGATCAGAACCTCAACTTGTTAAAAACTCTGATCTTATTGCCCAAGCAGGCTTATTCTCGTGGCGTAATATTGATCCCGCCAGTGCATTATTAATTGAACATTTACCTGCCGATATTGCGGGTCATGGTGCCGATTTTGGTGCAGGGTGGGGGTATCTATCACGCGCCGTTTTGAACCTTGAAAAAGTTAAAACATTAAGTGCCATTGAGCTTGATATACGAGGTATCAATTGTACCAAAAACAATATAAATGACCCAAAATTGACCCTTATATGGAGCGATGTCACGCATTTTCAAAGTGATCGTTTATACGATTTTATCGTTATGAATCCACCATTCCACGCCAATGGATCAGAGGATCATTCATTGGGTCAAACGTTTATTGAACAAGCGCATAAGAATCTTAGAAAAGGGGGTCATTTATATATGGTCGCCAATCGTCATTTGCCGTACGAATTTGCCTTGAAAAAATTGTATAAATCGTTTGATATCATTCTTGACGCACAAGGATATAAAATTATATCAGCTAAGAAATAGAAGGTACATTCATATGACACGCAACAGCATTATCGTCTCCATTTTGGCCATAGTAACACTTGCCCTATTTGGGTTATTTGTGCGCGATGGGTTGCGCGATTTTAATGGTAAAGACCGCACTGTTTTCGTGCGTGGATTGGCAGAACAAGATGTGAAGGCCGATCTTGCTATGTGGCCATTCGTATTGTCCTCAACGGCTAATGATCTTAATTCTGCGCAAAATGAATTGGCACGCCAAGAAAAAAGCATTCGCGCATTTTTAACCGGGCAAGGGTTTGATCTGGCAACGGAAATGAGCGTGGCGCGCTATGACGTACAAGATTTACTCGCGCAAAGTTATCGTCCTAATGGGATTGAACAAGGGCGTTATGTGTTTTCAAAAACGCTCATCTTAAGAACCACCAATGTGGATACGGTGATGACAGCCTCGCAAAAAATGGATCAACTCATCGAACAAAATGTCGCACTTGGTAGCGGTAGTCAGCCAAGCTATAGCTTCACTAAACTTAACGATGTGAAACCTGACATGATCCGCCTTGCGACAGCAAACGCTTATGAAGCCGCCGAACAATTTGCCAGCGATAGTGGCTCCAATGTTGGTGACATTATCCGCGCGTCCCAAGGCGTGTTTTCAATCAATGGGCGCGATGACATACCTATGATGACCCCTGATGCACAGCTCAATAAAACGGTGCGAGTCGTGACGTCTGTAACCTATAAATTAGACTGATTTTAAGCGTCTTTATCCAAAGCGCCCATATGGACACCTGTTTCAGCGTTCACCACATAAAACACAGCTTTTTTGGATAACGTCCCACCGCGTCCATGATCCATGACATGTTTGGCCATGGCGGCGTCCATCGTAGTGATCGCTTTATCAGGTTGATTGCGTTTGCGCATATGTTGTTCAGTTAATTCAACGATCAATTCGCACATTTTAGTATCAAGACTTAATCCGTGATGTTTTTCGTAGCCATTTTTAATCGCCTCAAGAATTCGAACCGTTTGCTCAACATCGGGCACGTCTAAGAAAACTTTTTGAAAACGACGATCCATCGCAGGGTCAATGGCGATAAACATGCGATGCTCGTCACTTGTGGTGGCGCCAATCACATGAATGTCGCCCACGGTTAAATACGGTTTCATAACCTCTGATAGACCGCGATAGGATGACCCTTCGCAGGTCGGCATGATGGTGTGCATTTCATCGATAAACATGATGAATTGCGGGAGATCAGGATCGTG
>JBBKXB010000096.1:0-11020 GCA_037969255.1 Bdellovibrionales bacterium
CAGGTCTTACAGCGACAGCTTCTGACAGCGCGCAAGTGACTGTGGATGCGGTTGCGGATAATGTTAATCTTTCTGCCTCGGGCGGCTCTGCCGCTGCGAACGGTACGATTGCGATCAACCCATCTGCAACACTTCTTGATACAGATGGTTCTGAGAGCATCACATCAATCACAATCACGGGCATTCCTGCTGGTGTGGTGTTGTCTGCTGGTACGCTTAACGCAAATGGTTCATACACATTGACCCCTGCACAGCTTGCTGGTTTAACAGCCACATCAAATGGTTTTGCAGGTAGCGTGAACGGTACAATCACTGTGAACAGCGGTGAAACAACTCTTTCTGGCGCTGAGTGTGATCTCACAAACAATAACGCTACACAAAGCGTTAATTTTGCTCTGACATTCACACAGCCAGTTGTTCCGCCAACAGTAAGCGTAAACAACAATATTGATGAGATTTGTATCCTTGAAGATGGTGTGGGAACTATTCCTGTATCAGCGATTGGCAACGGTTCTGGTCAAGAGACTATGGTTGTGACAATTTCTGGTCTACCAACAGCTGCTGGCTGGGGTGTGAATCTTTCTGGACTATCGACTGCGGGTACTTATAACGCGGCAGCTGGCACGGTTACGATTAATCTTCCTGCTAACACAGACCTAAGCGGTTCTATCCGTTTGACACCGCCTGCAAACAGCGATGTGGATGCTAGTACAATTTCAATCTCTGCGGTTGTGACTGAGCCCTCAACGGGTCAAACAGCGTCTGCATCAGATAGTGCAAACATTGTTGTGGATGCGGTTGCTGATGGTCTTAGTGTTCCAAATAATCTGATCGAAGTATACTTCTTTAATAATCAAGTTGTTCGTAATGGTGGTAATTATTCTGTGTCCTTCACAACACCATTCCCATATAGTTTCCTTGATAATGATGGCTCTGAATCAATTGTTTCAATTGAATCCTTAAGCGGTTCATTAACTAACTTGAGCTTAAGCAATGGCATTCTAACGGGTACTTTGTCGGGTAGAGGAAATGGTAACACTGGTATGTTGCCAGATAATCAAAACTTTAGCTTCCGCATTACGACGCGCGATAACCCTGCTGATCAAGAGTGTGATCTAACCAATAATGTTATCGTTCAAGATTTCACTGTGCCTTTCACTTTTGTGAATGTTGGTACTCCACTTGTTCTTGACCTTGCTGGTGATGGCTTAACATTCACTGGCGTTGAAGATGGCGTAAACTTTGATATTGATGGCGATGGTGATGTTGACCAAACAGCATGGTTGACTGGTTCAGATAACGCGTTCCTCGCACTTGATAACAACGGTAACGGCTTAATTGACGATGCTACTGAGTTGTTTGGTACGGATAACGGCCAATATCAAAATGGTTTCGATAAATTGGCGTCTTATGACAGCAATGGTGATGGCAAAATTGATGCGAGTGATGATATTTATGCCGATCTTCGTTTGTGGACTGACACCAATAATGATGGTATTTCACAAGCCGAGGAGCTTTATACACTGGCTGATCGTGGCGTAGCTTCTATCAATCTCAACTCACAATCTGTGTTTGAAAACTTGGGCGGTGATACAGGGTATATCTCTGATCGTTCAACCTTCACAACAACGGACGGTGAAACACGCGATATTGTTGACGTAAACTTTGTTTACAACGATCAAACCGATGTTGATGATGCCATTAACGAATTTGTTGTTGAAAATGGTGATGGTGAAGCCGTGACAGCTATTGGTGACGACGCTGCGCAATCTCCGACACATGCGCCACAGCAACCACAACACGCTGTTATGGATGATTTGATGCAAGCCATTGATGATACAAGCAATAACGGATAATCACATAATTCATCAGTTTTGATGTAAAGAAAATTAAAAACCCCTTGATAAAGAGGGGTTTTTTAATAGCTTAATGCTTGCAATTTATGATTATTTAGGTCATAAAAGGCAAGATTATCTCAATAAGAGCCATTTTTGCGCTCGAAAAAAACAAAGGAAGAATGTCGTTATGAAACTTATGAAATGTTTAGCGATTGGTTTATTGGCAGGTGTGTCAAGCTATACGAGCGCTGCTATGGCAGAAGAACTATCGATTCAAGAGGCTGTTAATATCGGTGTTGTAACGAACCCAGAATATGGCGTTGTAGCCAATAACCGTCAAGCGACTGACGAAGAATTACGTCAAGCCAAAGGCCTTTATTTACCATCTGTTGATGCTGTTGCCAGCATAGGTGTTGCAAGAATTGACTCGCCAACAACACGCGCCAATAACTCAGACAACGACACATTCTATCCAACACGCGCTGGTATCACACTGACACAAATGCTTTTTGATGGTTTTGACACTAAAAATGAAGTTGAACGTCAATATTCACGTGTTGAGAGCGCGTCACATCGTGCCCGTGAAACAGCTGAATTTGTTGGTCTTGATATCTCGCAATCTTATTTAGAAGTTCTACGTCAACGTGAATTGCTACAAATTGCCCGTCAAAATGTTGATGATCATGAATCTATGCTTATTCAAATCGAGTCTGCTGAAAATGCAGGTCGTACCACACTTGGTGATACATCCCAAGCGCAAGCGCGTCTTGCTGCTGCGCAAGCCGCTGTATCAAACGTTTTAGAAGCGCTTCGCCAAGCGGAATCACGTTTCAAGGCCGAAGTTGGTGTAAACCCAGACATTCTCGTGATGCCTGACAATCCGGCGGCACTTGTTGGTGCAAATGTTGATGAAGCTGTTGAAGTGTCATTGGCTGAAGGCCCAACTTTGAAAGTGTTTGAATCTGACATTGATGTTGCGCAACAAGAATACGAACAATCAGGCAACACGTTCTACCCACAAGTTGATTTACAGTTAAACGCTGAAGCCAGCGATGATTTGGCGGGTGAAGGTGGTCGTGATGAACTAAGTGCTAACGTCATTGCCAACTGGAATTTATACCGTGGTGGCATCGATACAGCGCTTCGTCGTGAATTAATCTATCGTACAGCGCAAACCAAAGAAGAGCGCGCCAACCAAGGTCGTCTTGTTGAAGATGATGTACGTCAAACATGGGCCTCTATGGTGGCTGCTGGTGAACGCGCACAAGCTTTTGCGGCACAATCAAACGCTAACGTTCAGGTGCTTCAAGCCTATCGTGATCAGTTTGACCTTGATCGTCGTACATTGCTTGACGTTCTTGATAGCCAAAACGAATTGTTCACAGCGCGTTCTAACGCGATCAACTCTCAGTACTTGCAAATGCTTGCCGCCTATCGCCTCCTAGCGATCCAAGGTCGTTTATTGCCAGCTATGGGTGTTGAAACGCCAAAAGACGCAATTGTTGCTTCTAACTAAGATAAGACTTGGCCGAAAACACTCAACAATCTGAAAATAAGCAAGACAGCGAGACTGGCGATAAAGCCAGTCTTGATTGGCCGTTATCGGCTGACCGTCAAGCCTTAAAATCTCCTATACTAGAATGTCTTGTGATGCTCGCGGGGCATTATGGTCATCGTGTCTCTGTTGGTGCTATGACTGCTGGTCTACCATTCGGACAAGGTGGTATATCACCATCATTGGTGCGCCGCGCTGGAGAACGCGCCAATCTTAATACACAGCTTGTACAACGCTCCTTAGAAGCGCTTATCATTGCGCCAAACTTCCCAATATTATTGATTTTGGAAAAAGGTTTGGCGTGTGTTCTTAAAAAAGTTACATATCCGACCAAAGGTCTTAAAAAAGACGATAAAACCAATAAAACAATTGTGCCTACCGATACAATTCTTCATCTCGAATACCCTGAAACACCAGGGGACACTCAAAAAGTGGCTTTGTCTGATCTCCAAGAAATTTTCACAAGTTATGCGTATTATGTGCGTCCTGTGCCAAAATTGGATGATCGCGCGGGACCAGCGGTTATCGACGAAAAGAATGATTGGTTCTGGGGCGCTTTAAAAAAGAATAGATCCATTTATGTCGAAGTGGTTGTTGCGGCGCTTATGATTAACGTGTTCGCACTTGCCGCGCCATTATTCACAATGAATGTTTATGACCGCGTCGTGCCAAATAATGCCTTTTCAACATTGGCTGTACTCGCGGTGGGTATCACAATCGTTTATATTTTTGAATTCATCATGAAAGTGCTCCGTGCGCATTTCTTGGATGTGGCGGGACGCCGTGCTGATGTGCGCATTTCTGCCAGTTTATTTGAACAAGCATTGGGCATGAAGATGGGCTCTCGCCCCGATAGCGCAGGTGTTATGATTGCCAATATGCGTGATTTTGAAGGGCTACGTGACTTTTTCACCTCCGCCACAATCACAGCGCTCATTGATGCCCCATTTGCCATTTTATTCATTGCTATTATTGGTGTTATCGCAGGGCCATTGGCGCTTGTGCCCCTCGTACTTGCACCCATCATGTTGGTCATTGGGTATTCCATGCAAAAACCAATGATGGGCGCCATCAAGGAATCTATGGCTGAAAACGCGCAGAAAAACGCGCTTATGTTTGAAACTATCGTTGGTTTAGAGGCCGTAAAAATGGCCGCCGCCGAAGGTCATCGTCAACGCCAATGGGAACAATTAACAGATCGCGCTTCACGCACATCGGTGCGCCTGAAACGTATGGCGGCGTGGGCGGTTAATCTTGCGGGCTTTATCACATCCATTTCAACCGTTTTACTCATTATTGGCGGTGTGTGGATGATCTCAGAAGGCATGATCACAATGGGGGCTCTGATTGCCTCTACCATGCTTGTAGGGCGCGCTTTATCACCGTTTTCACAATTGGCGGCGCTTTTGACACGTTACAATCAAACCAAAGAAACTTTGGTACAGCTTCAAGACCTCATGTCCAAACCTGTTGAGCGCCCAGCCAACAGAGATTTCGTATCCATGCCTGAAATGGAAGGCCACATCTCGTTTAAAAATGTCACATTCCGTTATGGTGAAAAGGGTGTGCCAGCTGTTAATAACCTCAATTTTGACATCAAAGCTGGCGAAAAAATTGCCGTGATCGGCGCGGTTGGTTCTGGTAAGACAACGCTTTTAAGACTTTTATCCAATATGTACGAACCAGAAAGTGGTTCTATTCAAATGGACGGTTCTGATGTGCGTCAAATTGATCCAGCCGATTTACGCCGTAACATGGGATTTGTTCAACAAAACCCAACATTATTCTTTGGGTCTATTCGTGAAAACATCACAATGGGACATGAAAATGCACCACAACGCGCCGTACTTCGTGCCGCCGAAATAGCTGGCGTGATGGATTTCCTTCGCGATACTGAATTGGGTCTTGATACACATGTTGGGGAGCGTGGCGAGCGTTTATCGGGTGGTCAACGCCAAGCCGTAGCCATTGCGCGTGCCTTGTTATATGATCCAAATGTATTGCTCTTGGATGAGCCCACCGCGTCTCTTGATCCAGCTTCTGAAAATCGTTTAATCAAACATCTTTCGAATATTATTAACGGCAAAACCGTGTTTCTCATCACGCATAAAGGCGCCATGTTATCATTGTGTGACAAGATATTATTGATTGATCGTGGCGGTGTGGTTGATTTTGGCCCTCGTGATCAGATCATCAAAAAATTACAATCACGCGATTATCAAAAAGATACGGGCGATAAAAATAAAAAAGAGAAACAAGAAACAAGTAAAGCCATTGAGGGTGACGTATAATGCAAATTAATATGGGCGGCCCCGAAGAATCTAATTCTCCTAAAGGTGTAAAATGGCTTGAAAATCGTTTTGATCGCTTAAACGCTATGGCAGATAAATATCTGGAAACGGACGATGATTTGCCAATGGCTAAGCATGCATTGCTGATAGGGACTGTCGCATTTTTCCTAATTGCACTTATATGGGCGAGTTTTGCCAAATTGGATGAACGCACACGCGGTCAAGGTAAAATCATTCCATCCTCAGAAATTCAACAACTACAATCGCTCGAAGATGGAATTGTACAAAAGATATTCGTGAGAGAGGGTGACACTGTCGAAGAAGGTCAGCTACTGGCACAATTATCAAATGTGGCATCCAGCTCTGATTTGGGTGAGAACCAATCGCGTTATTACGGACTCTTGGCGACTGTTGCGCGTCTTGAGGCTGAGGCCAAAGGCTTAAGCTCCCCAGAATTCCCTGAAGAGGTGATTGAAAAAGCCCCCGATAGCGTTCGCGACGAAATGAGCAGTTTTAGAGCCAATCAACTCGGCATGGAAAATCAAATTAACGTATTTCAATCGCAACTTTCACAACGATCATCAGAATCCCGCGAAACAGAAATGCGCATTCGTGACTTGGAACGTGTGTTGACTTTGGCACGCGAGAAAAAGTCACAGATCGAACCGCTGGTGGCACGTGGATCAGCGCCGCGCTTAGAGTTACTTGACCTAGATAGCGAAATTGCTTCACAAGAAACAGAATTGAATAGCCTAAGATCATCGCTGCCTCGTACACGCTCAGGCGCCGCCGAGATCAATGCGCGTATTGCCGATGTGAAAAGCCGTGCCAAAGCGGATGCACAAGTTAATCTTTCTCAAATCATGATTGATGTGAAGGCCATACAACAATCGCTGAGCAAATTCCAAGATCGTAAAAGTCGTAGTGAAGTTAAATCACCCGTTAATGGTATTATCAAGGACATCACAGTGACCACCGAAGGCGGCGTTGTAAAATCGGGTGATACTTTCATTGAGATCGTGCCATTGGATGATCAATTGATGGTGGAAGCCAATATTCGCCCTGCCGATATCGCATTTTTAAGACCGGGCCAAGAAGCCATGGTTAAAATTACAGCCTATGATTTTTCTATATATGGCGGGCTACCTGCCAAGCTAGTTGATATTTCAGCCGATACCATTACCAACGAAAAAGGCGAAAGTTTTTATCGCGTGAGATTGCGCACTAACGAGACAACGATCAAGCATAATGGCCAAGAATTGCCAATTATTCCAGGTATGGTGGCCTCGGTTGATATTTTAACGGGTCATAAAACCGTGATGGAATATCTTCTCAAGCCATTCACTAAAACCTTGTCCGAAAGTTTGGGCGAGCGATAATGTGCGTTTTAAACTTGGCAAACTCTATAATTTCCGCGTATTATACCAACATGATAATGAGCCACACATATTAATGTTTCCAACCAGCGTAAACATCGTGAGCGGATTATTGTGATCTTTCCACCCTTAACTATTGAGCATAAGAGCGCGTATGAATTGTCATGCGTTGCACCTTATGTTGATTTATCTTAACCCCCAACTAAAGGAGTATTTATTTGGCTAGGCCCTATACAGGACAACAGCGACCACAAAAAGGTGATGGTACGCGCACAAACGAAGATATCAGAGCACGCGAAATCCGCGTGATCGGTGATGACGGAGAATTAATTGGCGTTATGACGCCCGAGCAAGGCTTAACGCGTGCTCGTGAGGCAGGTCTCGATTTGGTTGAAATATCACCCAATGCGAAACCACCCGTGTGTAAGATACTCGACTACGGTAAGTATCGCTATGAACAGCAAAAAAAGGCCAGCGAGGCTAAGAAAAAGCAAAAAATTCAAGACCTTAAAGAGATCATGATGCGCCCAGCGATTGAAGATCACGATTTTGAAGTGAAGATGAAAAATGCGAATAAATTTATTGATAACGGTGATAAAGTGAAATTCGTGATCCGTTATCGCGGACGTGAGTTGTCACGTATGCATCTTGGCATTGATATTCTCAAACGCGTTTTAGAAGCTTTTGGCGACAAAGTTAAAATTGATCACCCGCCAAAGGCCGAAGGCCGTACGGCCATGATGGTGGTTTCACCCGCTAAATAAAAAAAGTAATTAAAGGATAGGGTTATGACAGAACACTCAGTGATCATAGGGCAAAGTAACAATAAAGATTACGAGGCCATTCCATTATCACTTGGTAATCGTCATGGCTTGATCGCGGGCGCAACAGGAACGGGTAAAACTGTGACATTGCAACGTATTGCCGAAGGGTTTGCCAATGCTGGTGTGCCGTGTTTTGTCGCTGATATTAAAGGTGATTTATCAGGCTTGGCCGCGCCATCCCTCAAGCAAGATTGGGTTATAAACCGCGCAACCGAAGTGGGCATTGAACACAAACCCGAGGCCATGCCTGTCCAATTTTGGGATTTATACGGTGAGTATGGCACGCCTATACGCGCCACCGTGTCCGACATGGGGCCATTATTACTCTCTCGTTTGATGGAGCTTAATGAAACGCAAGAAGGTGTTTTAAATATTGCGTTTAAGCTTGCGGACGATGAAGGCTTGATGCTTTTGGACATCAAAGATTTACGTGCCATGCTCAATGAAGTGAGCGCACGCGCCGATGAATTACAATTACTGTACGGCAATATCAGTGCGGCTTCTGTGGGTTCAATCTTACGCCGTTTATTGGTTTTAGAGCAACAAGGCGCGGATCAATTTTTTGGTGAAACCGCGCTTGATTTGATGCATATGATCCAAAGTGGTGGCGCTGGCAAAGGTATGATCAATATCTTGGATGCGCGCACTTTATATCAAAGCCCACGTCTTTATGCCTCGTTCCTTATGTGGTTACTCTCTGAATTATTTGAAGAATTACCAGAAGTTGGCGATTTGGATAAACCAAAATCCGTATTCTTTTTTGATGAGGCGCACTTATTATTCGAGGATGCGCCCAAATCATTGGTCGACAAAGTTGAACAGCTTGTGCGTCTTATCCGCTCTAAAGGTGTGGGCGTTTATTTCATCACGCAAAATCCCGCCGATATTCCTGATGGCGTGAACGCGCAAATTGGGCATCGCGTTCAGCATGCACTTCGTGCTTTCACACCCAAAGCACAAAAAGAGATAAAAGCCGTGGGTGATAGTTTCCGTCCTAATCCAGATTTTGATACGGTGACGGCTGTGACTGAACTCGGTATTGGCGAGGCCTTAGTATCCACTTTGGATAAAAAAGGCGTGCCATCAGTGGTTCAAATCACGCGCGTGGTGCCACCAAATTCTCAAGTTGGCGCGTTGGGTCAAGAAATACGTGTAGAGATGCAATCCAAATCACAGATGGAAAAGTTATACCGTGAAACCGTTGATCGCGTTTCCGCTTATGAAATTTTACAAAAGAAATTAGAGAAAAAATCCTCAAGCGTTGAGGCACAAGCTCAAAAAGACCCTGAGATTGCTCGTGAGGTCGAAGATTATAAAGAACCAGCTCGTAAAGTTAAGAAATCAGCTGGTCGCCAGAAAGACACTATGGTCGAAACCATTGCAAAATCAGCGATGCGTAGCGCATCAAGCGCCGTGGGGCGTGCCATCGTTCGCGGCATACTTGGATCACTAAGGCGTTAAAAAACGCGCCTGAGGTATCCTCAAACGCGTTTAAATATCACTTCAAAATCAATTAGGCTTGTTCGGCCACCCATTTATTAAGATCATCTTTGGACATACCGCCCACTTTGGTGGCGGTGAGTTTGCCATCTTTGAACATCATCAGTGTCGGGATAGAACGCACACCAAATTTAGTGGGTGTTTCGGGCGCCTCATCAATGTTCATTTTAACAACTTTCACGTTGTCTTGGCTATCGGCTAATTCTTCTACGAACGGCACGAGCGCTTTACATGGTGGGCACCATTCGGCCCAGAAATCGACCAAAACAGGTTTATCAGATTTTAAGACCTCGGCTTCAAATTCAGCGTCTTTAATGGATACAGCGTTACTCATATGTTTTTCTCCTTATACATTTTTTATACGTCTAATATGGGCGGATGGATCAGCTTAATCAAGCGTAACGACACGCGTATTGATAATATCCACCAAAATTGTGTGAATGGGTTTGTCGCCTGCGAGTGATAAAAGCGCCTGTTTATAGGCTTTTAGTTGAGTTTTATATTTTTCCAAAAGCTCTGTATTATTGGGATCCAACGTTGTTTTATAATCAATAATCCAAAACGCGTCTTTTGTTTCAACCAATCTATCCAGACGTCCGCGCTTTGTGTCATCGCTATTTTTTGTGATAAATGGCACTTCCACGCCGCCGCTTGGGTCAAATAAATGCCCGTATTCAGGGTGAGTACGCAAAGCATTCATTTTTTCCAAAGCTATATTTTCATTAATATCAGGCAGATCAATAAGCCATGCAGGCATCATGCCTGCCCAATTGATTGTTTCTTCGACCATCGCACGTTCAAAAAGTTTGTGCCATTGTAGACCAATTGAAAGCGCTTTATTTAAATGGCTTAAATCCTCGACCTCATCAATTTCATCATCCTCGGTCTCAATATGGATACGTTTAGGCGTTAATGGTTGAGGTGTAGATGTTTTGGTACTCTCATCCTTGATCGTGCTTGCCTTCATATCCAACTCGCCATAGACCAAATTATCACCTACTTGTTGAGCATTTTTATCAACCATGGCGCGTTCAATAAGGGTGTGCCAGTTCTCTTCATCCGCTTTGTGATAAGGATGCGCGCCCATAATAAATAACCCATCTTTGGCACGGGTCATGGCAACATAAAGGAGACGATAATACTCTTCACGCTGTTTACGTTTTTTCAACTCAATGGCTTCCGATAATTGCGGAGAAAATAAATCCTTGCGCGTCGCCCAAAGGGGGACTTGGCCAGTATTGGGATGATCAACCCATTGCAAATTATCAACTTTTTCAATTGAGCTGGTTGTAAATATTGTATCGATTAAATACACAATGGGCGCCTCTAACCCTTTGGCACCATGCACCGTCATGATGCGCACGCCATTGGTGCTTTCGCCCTCCAATTCACGCTTAATATCGTGATCATGGGCATCCATATGCGATAAAAAAGCGAGCGCTAATTTATGTGTTGGTTCGAGTACATCCACAAAATCGAGCCATTGCTCAAGTGCATCCACGCAAGAGGGTCCAAGGCGTGATTGTAGCGCGTGTAATCCAGAATGTTTTGGTGTGGCAGGGCAGGGTGCGTCCAAAATATAACGAAGGGTGATGTCCACGGGCTGTCGCAAAATGATTTTTTTCATATCGCTCAA
>JBBKXB010000097.1:0-3636 GCA_037969255.1 Bdellovibrionales bacterium
AGGAAAACCCATGAACCAAAACCTGATTCAGTTTCTTGCAATGATATGAACTGGATAATGCCCAGTATACCCCAACCTGTCCATGTATACGCGTGAGGTTTAGTGCTTCCTTTAATGAAACCTATAATGTATGGCATGATGCCAAAAACACCTGTGACAACAGCTAATATACCAAATATCTCTTTATAAGAGAGAGATTCTAATAAATTAATCAGTTTTTTTAGCTGCTTTAACTTGCTTTTTAATTTTGCGAAGTGAAGGTTTTAGATCTTCTGATTTCGTATCCAAAAGAAAGGCATCCAAGCCACCTTTGTGCTCTAGCGTGCGAAGGCCAGCAGCGGTAACGCGCATAGATACGGCGCGACCAAGAGTTTCAGAAAAAATCTTCACACTCTGTAAATTCGGACGGAAAATACGTTTTGTTCTGTTATTCGCATGGCTCACATTGTGGCCAAATTGATTTTTCTTACCTGTTACTTCACATACGCGTGACATGGGACTTCTCCTAATATTTAATTCGTCTTAGAGGCGCAAATTAGGTGAAAAGCGCCCTTCCCGTCAAGCTTTTATTTGCAGATCATCAATAATTGTTGCAAAAGCTTTAATAATCTTGGCTTTATCACCCATTGCGCCTGCCTTTATGAGCGCTTTAAGGTCTGTGTCTTTAATGACGTCGCCCTTGGCACGGCTGACGGTTTTAAGCTTTATGGTCTCTGGTTTTTCTGTCCCGCAAAATAATTCTTCGTCCAGTTTTTCCCCAGGGCGCAAACCAATGAATTCGACCTTAATGTCTTTGTCTGGCGTAAGTCCCGCAAGTCTTATCATTTGATTGGCAACATCCACAATTTTAACCGCACGACCCATATCCAAAATATAGGTATATCCGCGATCTTTTGGCGTATCCATGACAAAGGCGGAGGTTTGAAGCACCAAGCCAACGGCCTCGCGAATCGTCATAAAGAATCGCGTCATATCGGGATGTGTGACCGTAATAGGCCCGCCCCTCTCAATTTGCGCACGGAATAATGGCACAACAGAGCCACTTGACCCTAGCACGTTGCCAAAGCGCACACAGGCAAAGCGTGTCTTGGCGTCTTTATGATCCATGTTTTTAACGATCATTTCAGCCACGCGTTTTGATGCACCCATGAGTGAACTTGGCGCGACGGCTTTATCGGTTGAAATTAAAATGAAACCTTTAGCTTTATATGTTAGCGCGAGTTCCGCCATGTTGCGCGTGCCAGTGATATTGGTCACGATGGCATGTTCAGGTTGTTCTTGAACAATTGGCACGTGCTTTAAGGCCGCGGCATGATAAATAAACTCTGGTTTATATTTTTTGACAATAATATCCATTGCCACTTTATCGCGCACATCCCCAATAAGCGAGGTTGATTTAACCTCCTTAAAATCTGTTTTAAGCGTGCGCTCAATTTCATAAACGCCGAGCTCTGATAAATCTGTCGCAATAATTTGCTTTGGTTTTAAGCCAGCGATTTGACGGACAATCTCAGACCCGATTGATCCACCAGCGCCCGTGATTAACACCGTTTGACCTTTTAACATTTCGGCCACTGGTTTTAGATTAATGGATTGTTGCCCGCGCCCTAGAACATCTTCAATGGCAATCGGTTTTAACAATTGCGATGCGCCATTCAAATCACCAATGTCACCCGAACTTGGCAAGCGACCAATGGACAGGCCATACCGCGCACAAATTTCTTCAAAATTTTTGGGTAAAGATTCCAACCCTGTTTTTGACACGCCAAGACGGTTGGGGGTTTCCTTAAGTTCATCCAATATTTTTTCTAAATCTTTGGGTGATCCGATAACGCTCACCCCGTGGATGGCGCGCCCAATGGATGCGCCTCTTGGATCGCAAATGCCCAAAATTCGAAACGCCGTATCTTGGCTCATCACAGATTGAGCGCGGATAAAAATCTCGGCCTCGTCTGGTGTCGCGACAAGCAAAATACTGCGTTTTTGTTGCGTGGATGATCCCGCAAATGCGCGCGCAGTGAATTGTGGATCGGCAATCATACGGCGCAACACACGAGGCCCGCCCAGCGCAAATAACAACGTCATGAGATGAATAATCGGAAACGTGGTGGCGGGTGAAATTTCGGGAAAACATAGCGCCCACCACAAGCCATAAAACATAGCGATTAAGAATACCGCCGATTGTGCCAATAATGAGAGATCAGTGATTGATGTATAACGCCAATGATTGCGATAAATGCCATAGGATGGATAGACAATGAGCGCCAAAACAGTGAGCAATATCATCGCTTCGCTAAAACGCCCATCTATTAACCCACCAAACCCATGGAGTAATATGTATGTCGCCACCACAGAGAGCGCCGTCATAACGATATCAATCCCTAAAACAACACAGGTACGAAGAGGTAAAGTAGGTTTAAAACAAGGCATCACATGTTTTTATAGCCAAAGGTGTTTTTACTCAAGCCCTCAAAACCTTGGCTATAAATCACTTATGCTTTTGGTGTAATGAAAAAACTGCTCGTGGGTATAACGCGCTTAACCAATGGCGGTGCCCAATTAGAAAAATCAGGGATCGCCGAGGAATCATTATACGCACGGGGTAAATCTTTATCTCGTATACCAGTTTTTCTAAACCATTTAGAATTTAAAATACTCGTCTCGTTTTTTTTTCCATCAATTGATTGCATATAATTTTTTATACTCAGAGTTTTTATTTCTCGATACAACAAAACGCGATCTCTGTTGGCACCATGCAAATCCCACAGATCAAACACGCATGACCTTATAACGACATCATCAGGGAAAACATATCTTCGCCCCATGCCAATTTTATCCACCATAGCGGGCGTGTAACCAAGTCGGTTATTATCCTTATTCTGTGTCCATGCCCTCACTATATCCAAAGTGATAATCTTGCGGTTAAGCATATCGTGTAGTTGTCTGAAACTGCGGGCATCTGATGCCACCTCCCTTAACAAACTATAGTGAACGGCCTGATTAGGATCATGGAACATTTGTTTTAAATGATAGAGAGGCAATCCACTTGAATATTGTAACGCATGCGATGCCTCATTTGATAGCAGCAAGGAAAATGTCACTTTATCAAGAATGTTGTTTGCATTGAGCGCTAAGGCAGCCTCGGATAAAATCAAATGACATCCAACAACGCCCTTTTTCAAATCTATGTCGGACGCAAAGGCCATTATAACATTATTCGAATATTCTTTCGCATCCTTAACCCTCATGCCTGATTTTAATAGTGCCGCCACATCCGCGCGTCCATTATCGGTCTGGATATGAAAATCAATCATTACATGTAAATTTGAAGGGAACAGTGATTTAAATTTCTCTACATCCCTTTTTCTTAATTTGACGCGCGCCTGCGCTGGCAAGGCAATACCAGCTACGGATAAAAAGGGAACCGCTACACATGCATTTTTTAAAATATCTCTTCGAGAAACCATTATTCACACACTTCTATTTATTAACATATCAAAGGTTACTAAGTTATGTATATTATTTATTAATTGAATGTCAAATTATTGTGCGATAGCTCTATTTGCATGAAAAATGATACAACACACACCGCAGATGTTAAAATAAACCTTGATGAAATCCGCAATATATACCCGC
>JBBKXB010000098.1:0-7848 GCA_037969255.1 Bdellovibrionales bacterium
TTATCGCTATTATTGTCTAGGATCGCACGGAACAGTGCCTCGCGCTTGGCTGTCGCACTGGATTCATTAGTTTTTTCAAGCTTTTGCTGTTGATCTTGCTCTTCTTGTGGACGACGCTGTCCTTGCGCTTGCTGTTGCAAGGCAATTTGAGCCGCGTAACTACTGAAACCTGAAATTGAGGTCATGAAATCTCCTTAATATAGATATATAGACTTATGGCCGTAACTTACAACCACTTAGATTCCCTTTTCCCGAGCATCAGTATAGCAAAAAAACGCGCTAAAAGAAAATATTATATAAGATTATTATTGGGATCGGGACGCCTATCAGCCACATTAACGCACTTTTCATGTCATTCTCCTTATGTTTTTTTAAGTTATATATACCCTACGATTTAAAAATATATTGAGTTCCTAGAAATCTTAACGTTTTTATAACTTTTTTAAGCTATAGTATTGGTAATGAATAAATAAATGGCGATTCCTCAACGGTAGACATCTAAAAAAGAGGTTAATGGAATACGCTTATATCTAGGGAGATGGCTTTTTAAAAAAGCTTTAGGGACACGTGACGACACAAACGCTGATGACCGCTGATAACATAGCATCTGCAAGAGGTTTTGATACCTCGCTTGTGGCGCTTTATAACACCAAAGATTTATATGAACTGGCCCGTGATAAATCATCCAAATCTCGCCAAAAACTCATCGAAACTTTATCAGGCATATTCGATTCTAAACTAGGCTTTCACGAGCTGGACATTGCGAGTGATATCGTTATTTCGCTCGTCAAACAGGCCGAACTAGACCTGCGCGTGACATTGGCTGAACAGTTTTCAGATAACGAAAACCTCCCTCTTCGTCTCGCACTAACTTTTGCCAATGATGAATATTTAGTGGCACAGCCTATTTTGGAGCATTCTCCCGTGCTCAACGATTTGGATTTGATGTATATCATTCAAGCCAAAAGCTCTGAGTATTGGGCCTCTATCGCCAAACGTACGGATTTAGGCGCGGTAACCATCCAAACTTTGAGCGATAAACGCGACGAACAAACCGCCTTATCACTTCTTGATAACGATAAAATCACTCTGCCCGAAGCCAGTTGCATTGTGTTCATGGAAATGAGCAAAGTGTCTAGTGCGCTTACGAAACCGCTTACCCAGCGTACAGAATTGCCAGCCGACATTGCCCGCGAATTATATAACATTGTGGGTGACACCTTGCAAAAAGAACTGAGCAAGCGTTATGGCGACATTACAAAAGAAATGGCACTCGCCAAAATCGTAATTGATGAGAAACTTGCGATTAAGAAATCGATTGAAACCAATTTAACGCCCAAAGATATTCCAGCGGCGCGGATTATTGAAGCATTGCGCTTGGGACAAATGCATAGCTTTAAATCAATGTTTAGCGCCTTTACAGGTCTTAAATCTTGCATGGTTGATACCCTTCTTAACCAAAAAGGTGGGCGCGGTATAGCCATCATATGCAAGGCACGCCGTATGGATCGTAGAGATTTTATGACGCTTTATATGCTCAAATCCTCACTCACAAGTGAAAATAAATTGGTTGACCATAAAGAATTGTCAAAAGCTTTAATGCATTTTGATCGCATTGAAATGGATTTTGCGACAAAAATGCACGCCAAAGCAATGAGCGCTTCAGGCAGCTTTTCGTTTACTTAAGAAGCGCCGAAACGCCTGGTAGCTCTTTACCTTCACAATATTCCAAAAATGCACCACCCGCAGTGGATAGGTATGTGAAATCAGCATCATTTAGATTGGCTTTATCAATCGCCGCCAATGTATCACCGCCGCCCGCAACAGCTATTAACCCGTTATCTTTAACGCATTTGGCAATATGATGCGCGAGTAATAATGTCCCATGACTAAATTGATCTTTTTCAAACACACCCATAGGGCCATTCCAAATCAGCGTTTTGGCGTTTGATATAATTTCTTTGAATTTTTCGACACTCGCCTCGCCCGCATCCATAATCATCATGTGTTGAGGCATGTCACTTACATCGCCTTTAAATATGGCGGTAGGGTTAGAAAAATCGTCGCTAGCTACAACATCTTTGGGGATTAAAATTGTACAGTTATTACTCTCAGCTTTGTCCAAAATATTTTTAGCCGTATCCACCATATCTTTTTCAACCAATGATTTTCCAATGTTATAACCTTTCGCGAGCAGGAATGTATTGGCCATACCGCCACCCACAATGATGGTGTCCATAAGCTTTGATATATGCGTGAGCACATCTAATTTTGTTGATACTTTCGCCCCGCCAATAATAGCCATGACGGGCGTTGACGGATTATCGAGCGCCGCGCCAAGCGCATCCAGTTCAGCTTGCATAGAGAGACCTGCGCCACTTGGTAGCACAAGCGCGAGGCCTGTCGTTGAAGCATGGGCACGGTGCGCACACGAAAACGCATCATTAATATACACATCGCCCATTTGCGCTATTTGTTTTACAAACGCGGGATCGTTTTTTTCTTCGCCTTCGAAAAATCGAATATTTTCAAACATAGAAAATTGCGTCGATGGTGCGTCATCCCTATTCTCAAAAAAGGTGATATCTACATCCCAAATCCGCGCACAATCACGCACAACTTTTTGTACCGAAAAATCTTTACCCACTTTACCTTTTGGACGGCCTAAATGGGTGAGGATAACCACGTTAGCATCGCTTTTTTTAAGCGCTTCAATCGTTGGTTTAACGCGCTCAATGCGGGTAAACTCTGTGATGTTCCCACTCTCATCAAACGGCACATTAAGATCAAGGCGCAGCAAAACGCGCTTACCGTTCAAATTCATATCCTGCATACGTTTTATGTTCATAGTGTGAAGCTTTCGCCGCACCCGCAACGCCCTTTTTCATTGGGATTTTCGAATGTGAATTCTGATGCGAGATCACTTTCCTTATAATCAATGTGCGTGCCAATGAGCATCCATGATTTCATTTTTGGAATGGCAAATTTAACATTGTCAAATTCAATCACATCATCGCTGTCATCCGTTGCCTCAATTTTGGATAGATTATAGCTGTTGCCTGAACATCCGGTTGATCCAATATCAAGGCGTAAGGGTTGCGCGCCTGCAATCTCTTTCATACGAGACAAGGCATTATCGGAAATTGTGATGTTGAGTAAATTATCCATTATTTTCTTCGTTTTTAAAAAAACATGTTCAGTTGAAGTTTAGCTGTCTCACTCATACGTGATGGATCCCACGGTGGATCCCAAATAATATCAACCATGACTTCCCCGAGTTCCTCAATAGGATAAAGCGCGGCTTGTACCATGCCTGGCATTTCACCAGCCACAGGGCACCCTGGGGACGTCAATGACATCGTCACTTTCACATCATTTTCTTCATCCACTTTGATTGAATATAAGAGCCCAAGCTCATAAATATTCACAGGAATTTCAGGATCAAAAACCTCGCAAATGGCCGCGCGCATTTTTGGCCATAATGGGTGATCATCGGGCGTTTCACAAAATGGTGGCTCGCATAATTCATCATAGGCCTCGTCACCGCCAACTGCGTTTTTTACCATTTCTTTGTCTGCCATTGCTTCGCGTGTCATGAGAGCATCTCTTTCGCTTTGGTTAATCCAAGTATCAGTTTATCAATATCCGTACCATTTGTGTAGAGGCCAATCGAGGCACGAATGGTCGCCTCTTGCCTCAAAACTTTCATTAATGGCATCGCGCAATGATGACCAACGCGCACGCAAATACCCATTTGGTCAAGGATCATTGATACATCTTGCGGATGACATCCATCCATTACAAAACTAACAATACCAGAGCGCGAGTCCGCAGGGCTTGGCATCAATGTCACAAAATCTAGCTTACTTAACTCTTTATATAAATATTGTGTTAATTGGTCTTCATACGCGGTAACCTTATCCAAGCCAACGCCTTGAATATAGTTCACGGCCTCACCCAAGGCAATGGCTTCAACAAAGGCTGGTGTGCCAGCTTCAAATCGATGCGGAGCGGATTTATAGGTCGAACCAGCAAAATGCACACGATCAATCATATCACCCCCGCCCAAAAATGGCGGCATATTATTAAGCAATTCTTCACGGCCATATAAAATACCAATACCCGTCGGGCCATATAATTTATGCCCTGTCCAAATGACAAAATCTGCATCCCATTCTTTCACATCCACCTTGCCATGAACAATGGCTTGGCTCGCATCCACCGCAATAACGATGTCAGGATTGATAGACCGTGCGCGTTTGATGATTTCTTTAACAGGGTTGATTGTCCCGAGCACGTTACTCGTTGCAATGAACGAAAATATTTTTGTTTTCGGTGTGATTAACGTTTCCAACTTATCAATATCAATCTCGCCGTCCTTGGAGATCGGACACACATCCAAAGTAAACTTTATTTTATCGCGTAACAATTGCCACGGCACAATATGGCGTGATGCTCCATGGCCGTACTCAAAACGTGATCATCTTTGGTAAGGTTTGCACCGCCCCAACTATACGCGAGTAAGTTAAACCCCTCGGTGGCGTTACGCGTGAAGATGATTTCATTGGTAAGTGCGTTCATGAATGAGGCTATGGTTGCGCGTGCCCCTTCATATAGCGACGTCATATCTTGCGAGGCTTTATATAATCCGCGCGACACATTGGCATACGGCTCGCTCATGAGACGTGTCATGGTTTGCGTCACAATCTTCAATTTTTGTGCGGAGGCAGCGGTATCAAGATAGATAAACTTTTCATCGTCAAAAGCTCTAAAATCTTTGCGCCAAGGACTCGTTAAATTGCTTGTCATGTCACAAACTCTTGCACAGCGGGCGGCACATATATGCCATCAAACACGTCTTTTAAAAACGCTTCCATTAATAAGCTGCGCGCTTTTTCCTCAGGGATACCTCGAGATTGCAAATAAAACATCATGTTTTGATCAAGCGCACCCGATGTTGCACCATGCGAACACTTAACATCATCAGCGTAAATTTCCAATTCAGGTTTCGTGTTCACGCGCCCTCTATCGGATAATAAAAGTGATTTGCACAATTGAAACGCGGCGGTTTTTTGCGCAATTTGATCAACATGAATTTGGCCTTGGAATGTACCATTAGCCTCCCCGTCCACAATATAACGAATGGATTGATTGGACGTGCAATCGGGCGCCATGTGACGCATCACAATGGTTTGATCCATGTGCGCATCATCATTAAGCTTATGTACACCGCGCAAATCAATATGAGAACTCGCACCAAGTAATTCACCTTGAGTGGTAAAACGCGCTGTTTTGGCACCGCGTCCCGTGACAATTTGCGTGTATGTTGCACCCTTTTGAGCTTGCACAAAAACGGGTGCCAATATAGTCGATTGTTGCGTAGCATCATCGATCATGCGGTAATGTGATAATTGTGCATTTTCTTTAAGTTCAATAATCACCAAATAATTCACAAAATTTTGCGTTGTTTTGAATAATTCAGTCAGGGTGACTTTATGATCGGCTTCCACAGTCACGTGAATAACTTTATAAAACGCATTGCCTTTCGCAGGTTTAATCTCGAGCGCTAAATCACGTGTTGTGCTTTGTTTTGACCCGAGTAAATATTGCGTCACATCATCACAATGTTGCACAATGTTTTGTGCGATTAAATGATCACCTTCATTGGTGAACTTTGGCGTTTCTAATGGCTCGTTATTTTGCTCTGCCGCATTATTGTTCCACTGTGTTTGTTCCGCAGAATGTAGGGATGTGTATTTCCACCCTTCAATTTTTGACAAAGCACGCGCCAGTGACATGGGTTAAATCGCCTCTTTTTGAGGATTAAAACCAACATCATCAATTTGATCTGCGAGCGTGATATCGCCAGTTTTGATGATCTTACCCTCTTTCATCACATGCACAACATCGGGTTTGATCATGTCCAATAATCGGCGATAATGCGTGATGATTAAAAATGCGTGCTCGGGATCGCGCTGTGCATTCACACCGTCTGCCACCACTTTTAAGGCATCAACATCAAGCCCAGAATCCGTTTCATCGAGGATAGCAATCTTTGGTTTTAACATGGCCATTTGTAACACTTCCATACGTTTTTTCTCGCCACCAGAAAAGCCGACATTAAGCGCACGTTTTAATTTCTCATCAGATACACCAAATTTGGCTGCTTCTTTTTTCATGGCTTTTAAAAAACCAAGCGCATCTAATTCCTCTTCTCCGCGCGCTTTACGCACCGCATTCACCGAAGATTTTAAAAAGTTTTGTGTGATCACCCCTGGGATTTCAATTGGATATTGAAACGCCAAAAACATGCCCGCCGCCGCACGTTCCTCGGGCGCCATATCTAATAAATCAGCATCTTCTAAATGGACACTGCCTTGGTCAATGCTATAGCCGTCTTTACCCGCAAGCACGTTTGCAAGCGTGGATTTACCAGACCCATTAGGCCCCATAATCGCGTGTACTTCGCCCGCCTTGATATTAAGGCTCAAGCCTTGCAATATTTTTGTCTCGTTAATCGACACATGTAAGTTCTCAATTTTTAACATTTATTTCCTTTATTAAATCATTGTATCAGGGTCTTCACATTTATTTCCAGATGGGACTTCTCTTAATTTCCAGCCCCATTCTAAGGCATGCTCTTTAGCAAAATTATAATCTTCATGATATTCAGGCTCTATAGAACAAGTTGTTACTTTGGTACTGTGATCATACAATATCTTTTTCAACTCAAATATTTCACCTTTACCACTGTGAATGACCAACCCTGGAAATGGTGCATACGGTATTTTTATAAAATAATTCGCCCAACAGCCCATCTCTTTTGTCTCGCAGTTTCTGTATATATGTTTTGTAATTTTAATCTTAACCAACGCTACCCTCCAAACTAATTGCCACAAGTTTTTGTGCTTCGACGGCAAACTCCATTGGCATTTTTTGTAACACGTCACGGCAAAAACCATTGACGACCATCGCCACCGCTTCTTCTTCTGATAACCCGCGTTGACGACAATAAAACAATTGATCTTCCGATATCTTGCTGGTCGTGGCCTCATGCTCTAAGGACGCGCCAGAATTGCTGTTTTCAATGTAGGGCACTGTGTGAGCGCCGCATTGATCCCCGACAAGCAAACTATCGCATACTGTGTAATTACGTGCACCTGTCGCCTTTGGCCCAATTTTCACAAGACCGCGATATGTGTTTTGAGAACGACCTGCCGATATGCCTTTGGAAATAATGCGCGATGTTGTGTTCGCGCCCAAATGAATCATTTTTGTGCCCGTATCGGCTTGTTGGCAATTATTGGTCACAGCCACGGAATAAAACTCGCCCTGTGATCCCTCACCCTTTAAAATACAGCTTGGATATTTCCACGTAATGGCACTGCCCGTTTCCACTTGCGTCCATGATATTTTTGAATTACGCCCCGCACATATTCCGCGCTTTGTTACGAAATTATAAATCCCGCCTTTACCGTTCTCATCCCCTGGATACCAGTTTTGCACAGTTGAATATTTAATCTCTGCGTCATCAAGCGTGATTAATTCGACCACGGCGGCATGCAATTGATGCTCGTCGCGCATGGGCGCTGTGCACCCTTCTAAGTAGCTCACATACGAGCCTTCATCGGCAATGATTAATGTGCGTTCAAATTGACCTGTGTTCTCGGCATTGATACGAAAATAAGTTGATAACTCCATCGGGCATCGTACGCCCTTAGGGATATAAACAAATGATCCATCGGTGAACACCGCGGCATTGAGGCACGCATGTTTGTTATCGGTATGAGGCACGACACTGCCCATATATTTCTTAATCAATTCGGGATGTTTTTGGATCGCCTCGCT
>JBBKXB010000099.1:0-28450 GCA_037969255.1 Bdellovibrionales bacterium
GTAAAAGACTCTTCATCAAATACGGGCGGTTCAATCAATGCCCCTTGAGCGTATAAAATATCACGGTTTTCAATATTTTTTCCGCCCGATGATTGCGGGGCAACAGAAGCCGTTTGTGTGCTTTGTTGTGGTGTAGATGGTGCAGAATTATTAGTCGATACACTGGCAACGGGTGCTTTTGTTTCAGGGATCACAGGCTCTTCTCCTGCCTCGCCAACAACGGCAATAGCCGCATTAACTTGTACGTTTTCAGTGCCTTCTGGGACACGATTTTGAGCAACACGCCCTCATCAACAGCCTCAACTTCCATTGTGGCTTTGTCTGTTTCAATTTCAGCAATGACCATGCCAGAGGTGATAGTGTCACCCTCTTTTTTAAGCCATTTGGCTAGTTTACCCTCGGTCATTGTCGGCGATAATGCCGGCATTAATATAGCTGTACTCATTTTATTTACGCGCTCTTTTCGTCAATTGGGATTAATACATCTGTCCAAAGCTCTGATGCATCTGGCTCAGGGCTTGTCTGTGAAAATTCAGCCGCATCCTTGGCTTTTTCTTTCATCTCATCATCAATTTTTTTCAAAGTTTCCTTAGTGATTTTTGTGTTCTCAAAGATGTATTTTTCGAGCTGTACGATTGGATCACGGGAATCTCGAGTATCATCAACTTCGCTACGCTCTCGATATTTAGCAGGGTCAGACATTGAATGCCCACGATAACGATACGTGTCCATTTCCAAAATATAAGGACCTTTACCAGAGCGGATATGTTCCATGGCCTCGGCCGCAGCTTCGCGCACGGTGATGACATTCATGCCATCAATTTTTTTATTGGGAATATTAAACCCATCACCGCGTTTATGAAGTTCACCAGCGGCATGACGTTTTGTGCTTGTGCCCATGGCATAACGATTATTTTCAATCACATATAATACTGGCAATTTCCAAAGCGAGGCCATGTTATAGCACTCGTATACTTGACCTTGGTTGGCCGCGCCATCACCGCAATAAGATACGGCAACGCCATTGTCTTTGTTGTATTTATGCGCAAATCCTAGGCCCGTACCAAGTGATGTCCCTGCGCCCACAATACCATGCCCGCCAAAGAAGTTTTTCTCACGAGAAAACATATGCATTGATCCGCCTTTACCGCGTGAATATCCATCGATACGACCTGTTAATTCAGCCATAACGCCACGTGGATCCATATCACATGCGAGCATATGCCCGTGGTCACGATAGGCTGTGATGACTGTGTCTTGAGGCTCTTGAACGCTTTGAATACCGCATACAACGGCTTCTTGACCGATATAAAGGTGACAGAACCCACCAATGAGCCCTTGCCCATATAATTGCCCTGCTTTTTCTTCGAAACGGCGGATGGAAGTCATAGAACGGTATAATTCTAATAGTTGGTCATCCGTTAAATCATTTTTCTTGGTCATTCAAACACCTTTTGAATCGGGTTGTTAATTACGTCTGCCTTGAGTTAGCACATATAAATAGTGGCTTGAAGCCTTAAGTGTATGTGCAACGCACAAAGCGCGTCTATTTGTGGATTAATTTTGCGCGTCATCAAAAATGATGACTTGTTCGCCCTCTTTCATGACGCTGGCTTTTGTTCGCGCTTGTTCCGTGGCGAAATCAGGATCAATGCTATCGGGGCGCAAACGCATGACTTTGTCCTCTAGCTCTTTTAATTCAGCTTTTTGTGTTTGATCTGTACGCTCAAGCTCTGTGATTGATTTATCGAGAGATAAATAGGTCAAAAGCCCTTTGTCGCCTTGGAGTAAATGCACGCCAAAATAAATGATGATCAATATCGCGATGAGCGGAATAATCCGCACGGTCATCATTCTTTTGTCGGTGATTTTTAAGGCCATAAAACTAGTTTATGTGACTTTGCGTGTCCCTACAAGACCTGTTCGGTAGTGTGCTTTATCGCCCAAAATTTCTTCAATCCGTAAAAATTGATTATATTTGGCCATGCGGTCTGATCGGCAAAGCGAGCCCGTTTTGACTTGCCCTGCATTGGTGGCCACCGCTAAATCAGCCAAAAATGTATCTTCTGTTTCACCAGAGCGATGCGATATGACCACGCCCCAGTCTTGCGATTTTGCTAAATCAATCGCTTCTAAAGTTTCGGTAATCGTCCCAATTTGATTCATTTTTACGAGTAATGCATTGGCGCAATTTTCATCAATACCGCGTTGCATACGTTTGGGGTTGGTCACAAAAATATCATCACCCACCAATTGTATTTTATCGCCCAGCTCCGCGTTTAATGCCGTCCAACCCGCCCAATCATCCTCATCAAGACCATCTTCGATGGAATAAATTGGGTAATCACGGCATAATTGCGCGTAATATTTAATGAGTTGATCAGAACTCATATCTAGATTTTCTTCGGCAAAAGAATACTTTCCATCTTTATGGATTTCGCTGGCGGCCACATCCAAAGCGAATACAATGTCTGAGCCTAAGTTGTAGCCAGCTTTACCCACGGCATCGGAAATAAAATCAAGCGCTTGGCGCGTGCTGGATAAATCAGGGGCAAACCCGCCCTCGTCCCCAACCGCAGTGCTCATGCCCGCCTTATCGATTTCTTTTTTAAGTGCATGAAATATTTCGGTGCCCATTTGCATAGCATGTGTGAATGATTTTGCGCCCACGGGCACGATCATAAATTCTTGACACGATATGCCATTATTGGCGTGCGCCCCGCCATTCATGACGTTCATCATGGGCACTGGCAATACATGACCGTCTTTATTGAGGGATTGGAATAGTGGCGTGTTGGTCGCATTCGCGCGCGCTTTGGCAACAGCCATTGAGACAGATAGTAACGCATTAGCCCCCAAACGCCCTTTGTTTGTAGAGCCATCAAGGTTGATGAGCAAATTATCAATAACGCGTTGATCGGCAATTTCATGCCCTATGAGTGCGTCTTTGATTTCGGTGTTTACATTGTCAATAGCTTTGGACACGCCTTTGCCAGACCAGTTTTTGCCACCGTCACGCAATTCAACGGCTTCGTGGACGCCCGTGCTCGCCCCGCTTGGGACTATGGCGCGTCCTATAATGTCGTTATCAAGAGTGACATCAGCCTCAACAGTTGGGTTTCCACGGCTGTCGAGCACCATTCGGGCTTTTATATCTCTTATTTGCATGCAGGCATTGTATCGTTCAATGCAGTGAGGTCAATTATTTAATTACGTAGTGAAAGCCTCGTGTGAAGGCCTTGCCTTCATAGTTGAAGGGACCTCTATGCCAAATAGTTCCAGATTGCCATTTAAACATAAGTAAATACGCATTTTTAGGAACATCTATAGCGCTTCTTGGTTTTGGTTCAAAATAAGCCTTTCCAGCAGACAAATACCCCTCACTAGGCAAGTCAGAATAAATGGTGGTTTTAGGGTAAGAGGATGCAATGCCAATATAATCAGCAAGATTGGTATCAGAGTGCACGCGCACAGCTGGATGCTGATCAAACATTCTACTATTACACACCGTTTTTGAGGTATCAAAACCAACCTTTTTTAAAGCATTTTTTTGTGCAAAAGCCAATCCAAGAGACATTATTGCTGTTATTGGTATTGCTAATCCTGAGCTATAACGCATTGAATACGCAATATAAGCCACTGTCTTTTCCCAACGCTTAGTTTGCGCATTTGTAACTATGGCCGCGTGGTAACCATTTTCATAAGCATTATGAGCCTCTTTAAAACTCTTACACACAGCAATTTTCGCGGTGCGTCCATTTGGATTATCTATGACGGGTAGGTCAGAATACATAATGCCTTATATTGCAATACGGAAATTATGTCAATTATTTTATATGGTTGATTTGAATCGTTTGTTCAGGTTGAAAATCAGATTGCAAAAATAAGGGACAAATAGGTATATCAAAATGAATAGAACAATATTATTTTATTAACTGAATAGCGCGTTTGCTTTATTCTAAAAACCCAACTTACTTAGTGTTTTCGATACCAGTGATGATGATCTAATGCTTTGGGTATAAACCCATCGTGCATGTTCGGTTTTAGGACCACTATGTGCCACGTCATTGAAAAGTACGATGCAAGTGCCAGCAATTGGTGAAAAGCAACCAGACTCAATGCACGAGTCACTTTTAACATCACATAAAGGCGTGTCTTGCTTTGGTGCTGTTCTAAAGACATGCTCTAAGCGTCCGTCAATAAGTTTAACTCTTGTTTTTTTGGTATAAATGATAGTGGGTATATTCTCAGGCATGATTAAAAACTTTTCAGCAAGGCCAAACAAAGATTTAGTGGGTGATGTATCTGAGTGTACGCGGGATCCTGCACCTCCAAAAATACTGAATCTATTTTTAAAAAGATTTAAGCCAGTATCTTTAAAAAAATTTTCATTAATGTATTTAGCAAAATCACCAACTGTGTTGGATCTAGATGGTTGGGCGCTTAAAGCGTTAGCTATAGTGACTGTATCTTCACTATGCACCAACGCTACATCGCATCCGTCTTTTTGTGCTTGCATAGCTTGAGTAAAACTATCGCACAAAGCCACTTTAATTTGTTCACCATACGCCTCGGGCTGCATTGGTAATGTTTTGTAATCGCGATTTGCCATCGCTATATATTATAGATAGTTTATTGTTATGTCAATTATTTAATATCGACCAAATCCATGTTTTTGACGCACTCATCAACCGCTTTGGCTTGCGTGATGAATTGTTCAAGCTTGTCAAATGGAAGCGCGGATGGCCCATCACATTTGGCTTTGTCGGGGTTTTCGTAGGCTTCAATAAAGATACCCGCCACCCCTATCGCCAACACAGCGCGTGTGAGATCGGGAACCAGTCCACGACGTCCACCAGAGGCCTCGGAACCTGGGAGGCGCATTTGGCTGGCGTGGACTGTATCGACAATGATAGGTGCGCCTTTGGAAATGTCTTTCATCACGCCAAACGCCATAGGATCAACGATCAAATTATCATAGCCAAAGCAATGACCACGTTCGCATAAAATTACGTCTTTGCATCCAAGCTCACTGAATTTATCAATGATGTTGCCCACTTGGTATGGGGACATATATTGTGGTTTTTTGGCGTTGATCACTGCGCCAGATTTAGAGGCTGCTTTGGCCATAGACGCCAATAAATCCGTTTGACGCGCGAGGAACGCAGGGAGTTGAATGACATCAACAACATCGGCCACAGGCTGGCATTGTTCAGGCGTGTGAACGTCTGTGATGATCGGCACGTTATCAAATTCGGCTTTGATTTTAGTGAATATCTCTAGCCCCTCGTCCATGCCAACACCGCGGAATGAATGGATTGAGCTGCGATTGGCCTTATCATAACTGGCTTTGAACACGAATGGAATGTTGTGTTTGTCGCAAATTGTTTTATAAACCTCAACGGCTTTGAGCGTGATATCAAGGTTTTCAAGGACGTTCAAACCACCAAACACAGTCATAGGTTTGTTATTGGCAACGTCGATATTTTGGATTTTTACTGTTTTCATGAAAAACAATGTAGCAAAGAAAACATGTTATTAAAGGATAATTATATTGACATATATAATAGAAGGCACTACTATTCAAACATACAAAAGGATTTATCAATGGCCATTAAAAGACCAAGAACTGATTTTCAAAAAGCTGAACATTGTATAAAGCAACTTGAAAAAGTTTCGACTATTGCTATTAAGGCAGTCCAACAATGTAATTACGGTGCCTATACTAAAGCTGAGAGAGATATGCAAATGTATGCCATACTAGGTCAAATATATGCGCTTCGCGATGGTCAAGACAACAACTCCCCGTCTGTGAAATATTTCAATAATTCACTGTTACGATCACTGGAAACCACAAAGGCTCATCAAGACAACATTGACTTACTTGCAGAAATTAATCTTCTGGGTATTCTGCAGCCAAAAAATAAGCGAGGCTCATTATTAAATAGATTTGGTTTGGAACACAACCCAAAAATTGAACCACGATCTATACGTTAGAGTTTGTTTAAATGCTAACATCAATAAGAGACATCGTTGCCGATAAAGAACAAGTAAAAGGTATGCGTGCCGAGCGCCAACAAGCACTTGCAGTACATGCAAATAATTTTAATTTATTTGGTTGCTTTGGAGCAGTATCAGAAGCAGAAATCACCCAAGATGATTTTACGAAGCATACGGCAAAAATTAAGGCCGCTGGTAACTCGCTACAAAGAACTATTGGTATTGCACACAGAGTTATACTTAACGGGCTTAACAACTAATTTATATTGACATATTTAAAAATTATGTTATTATTGCAATTAATTGAATTAACTTAAGGGTAACAAAATGCAAATTTTGAATAACAAGAAGCTTACTGCACTTCGAGAAGAAACAAAAAGATTATATACTGATTATAAGGCCGCTGAGAATATCAAAGACCAAAGGAAAATTGGTAGAAAAATCGGTAAAGTATCACAAGAGCGTGCAAAAATCATTATGGATATATGTAATGGTCGTCTTTCTAACTCCTGTTTCAGTAATAAAAATGCGTCCTTTGGGTTTAATGTAGCTACCGATGTTGGACTTATTGCAATTGGTTTTAACCCAGGATCTATAGCGCGCTCAGATATTACTGGCGAGAAGCGTAAGGGTATTTATGATGGATCATTTGTTGAGACAGATAGAAACAGACCATTATTAGAATCTGCCACAAAGCGAGCCAATAAGCTATAGTCCAGCTTTTAAAATTTAAACCAATCGCGCTTGCTTTACGGCCGCCTCAATAAATGAAATAAAGAGTGGATGCGGATCAAGAGGCTTTGATTTAAGTTCTGGGTGGTATTGCACGCCGACAAACCAAGGGTGATCTTCGTATTCAACCGTTTCTGGCAAGCGTCCATCGGGTGATAATCCACCAAATTTAAGCCCTGCTTTTTCCAATTGATCCATGTAATTGATATTCACTTCATAACGGTGGCGATGACGCTCCATAATGGATGTAACCCCGCCGTAAATATCAGAAATTTTTGATCCTTTTTTCAAAGCGGCTTCGTAAGCGCCAAGGCGCATAGTACCGCCCAAATCAGTTTTAGACCCGCGTTTTTCCGTTTTATCGCCCTTCACCCATTCGGTCATGAGACCAACCACAGGGTCGTGATCATTAGGGCATTCGCTATCAAATTCACTTGAGCCAGCTTTTGTGATGCCCGCCAAATTACGTGCCGCCTCGATCACTGCCATTTGCATACCAAAACAGATACCAAAATAAGGGACATTATGAGTGCGAGCAAATTCGGCCGCCTTGATCATGCCTTCAGTTCCGCGCAGACCAAATCCACCAGGGACAAGAATACCATCAACGTCTTCAAGTTGTTCTATAGCGTCTTCTTTTTCAAACACGTCGCTTTCAATCATTTTGATTTTCACTTTAACGTGATTGGCAATTCCGCCATGTGCGAGGGCTTCATTAAGGGATTTATAGCTATCTGCCAATGTTGTGTATTTACCGACCACGGCAATTTTGACGGTGCCTTCTGGTTTATGTACGCGCGAGACAACTTCGTGCCACTTAGATAGATTAGGCGCAGGCGCATCAATGTTGAAATGTTTTAAAACTTGAGTATCAAGCCCCGCTTTGTGGTAAGCCTCTGGTACTTCGTAGATAGATTTTACATCATTGCCTGGGATCACATCTTCGGGTGTTACGTTACAAAATAAAGCAATTTTACGACGTTCATCCTCTGGGATTTTATGCTCGCAACGACATAGCAATATATCAGGTTGAATACCAAGCCCAAGCATTTCTTTCACGCTATGTTGTGTTGGTTTTGTTTTAATCTCACCCGCGGCTTTAATATAAGGGACAAGTGTCGTGTGCATGAATAAAGAGCGCTCAACACCAACATTTTGGCGTGTTTGACGGATAGCCTCCAAAAATGGCTGGCTTTCAATATCGCCCACTGTGCCCCCTATTTCAATGAGTACGAAATCGGCTGTGCCATCTTTATCCATCACAAATTTTTGAATTTCATCCGTGATGTGCGGGATCACCTGAACCGTGGCACCAAGATATTCACCGCGGCGCTCGCGTTGCAGAACGTTCATATAAATACGCCCTGTGGTGATGTTATCATTTTGAGTACAAGGACGTCCCGTAAAACGTTCGTAATGACCAAGATCAAGATCAGTTTCCGCGCCATCATCTGTTACAAACACTTCACCATGTTGGTATGGGGACATCGTACCCGGATCAATGTTCAGGTATGGATCCATCTTACATAGGCGTACCGAAAATCCGCGCGCTTGTAAGATTGCGCCCAACGCCGCGGAGGCGAGTCCCTTCCCCAAAGAGGAAACAACACCGCCCGTAATGAAAATATAACGCGTCATGGGGTAACAGGAACCTCTATCGGTTCTTTAGTGTCGGTGGGCACTTGTGGGGCAACTTCTAAGGCACCGTCTTCAATAACAAGCGCGGGCGTTGCATTATCAACGGCTTCGAGTTCATCAATCACTGATGATGAATTAGAATGACCTGCCAAAATAGCGAGCGTTAATGACGTGCCAAAGAATAAAATGGCTGCCCATGTCGTGGCTTTTGTGAGAATGTTGGCTGCGCCGCGTGGTGAGGCAAGACCGCCTGCTCCGCCGCCAATACCAAGACCGCCACCAGAGCCTTTTTGAATCAAAACAAGACCGATAATTGATACCGCCAATATGATGTGAATAATAACAATAACGTGTTCCATAGTTTAAATAACTGCCTCGCATATTTGTTGAAAGTCGGATGCTTTAAGAGAGGCACCCCCGACCAAAAACCCGTCAACGTGAGGAATGGATATCATTCCAGCCGCATTGTCAGGCTTGACCGAACCGCCGTAGAGAATAGCCATATTTTGTGACGGCGCAAGTGCTTTTAGGGATTTATTTATAAAGGCATGCATATCTTTTATTTGCGTTTCGTTCGCCACTTTACCTGTACCAATCGCCCATACTGGCTCGTACGCAATGATAATTTTTTCAAGGTCATGATCAGGCAGGCATTCTTTTAATTGCGTTTCCACATAGTCAAATTCATTGCCCGCTTCGCGCACATCCAATGGTTCACCCACGCATAAAACAGCCGTTAAATCAGCTTTAAGGATATTTGAGCATTTGGTTTTAACGATTTCATTATCTTCATTTAATAAGTGACGACGTTCTGAATGACCAGCAAGTACATAACGCGCCCCTGTTTCTTTGATCATTTTTGCGCTTATTTCGCCCGTATAGGCACCCTGCCCTCTATAAATAGATACATCTTGTGCACCAACTTTGAACGTCATAGGTTGCGTGTGTAATATCGTGTGAGGTAGGAACAGGCAGGTCTCAATGCCAGTTGTGGCATTAAAGTTTTCTTGCCATGTCCACAGGTCAGATGGACCTCCATGCATTTTCCAGTTGCCGAACACATACTTCATGGGCTTTATTCGTAGCGAATAATTAATCGAAAGGCTACCCCTATCATGATGACCAAACTTTCAAGCGGTGCAGGATCAATATTTGGCAAAATATTTGTCGTGTTTTTCTTGCTCCTCGCCCTATCCTCCCTTGTGTTAATGGATGTGAGGGGTGTTGTCAGTGGGGGCCCAGGGGCGGCCAATGTCGCCTCCGTGAACGGTGAAAAAGTATCCGTTGGCAATTTTGAACGCGCTTTGTTTCAACTTGGTCAAAACTTTGGGTTGCCGCGTGAAGCGCTTGCCAATCAACAGATCATGGGACTTGCCCTACAAAACATCATCACTGAAGAAGTGGTTGCGGATGGGATTCGCAGCGATGGTCATTTGAAATTTTCAGACACACAAATTGCAAGCGCCATTAAAGATGCTCTTTTTGATCCGCTTGATCAATCGGGTCTGTCACTTAAGGATCGCTATAAAATGGCACTGCGTAATAACAATATGCGCGAAGCTGATTTTGAAAAAGCCATGGCGGCGAATTTGGGACAGCGCATTATGCGCCAAGTGATGGAGGCTGGTAAATTGCCAATGCCTCTCAATCAAGCTGTGCAAAACAGCCTTAATAATCAAACGCGTGATCTTGTGATTTTTGAACTGTCCCCGAATGATAAACAAATCGCCATAGATGAGGCTGGGGAAGCTTTTATCAAGAATTACTACGATACCAACGTAGATTTGTTTCAAACGGATGAGAAACGCTCTGGGAGTGCCTATGTGCTATCCAAAGCATCTATAGTGGATGAAACTGCTGAAGATGTTCAAAATATGATTTATGAAATCGAGGATGCGTTTGCAGGAAGCGATAATTTTGATGACATCGCCGCGCAATATAATCTCACAAAAACGTCTATTGCGGAAAACGTATCAAAAACTCAAGTTAAAAACGAACGTCAGGCCATATTGTTTGAGCTCGAGATAGACATGGTAAGCGATGGCCAAAACTTTGAAAATGGTGATTTTGCATTTGTGACTGTGACCTCTATCACTCAATCAGAGCCAATTTCGTTTGAAAATGCGCGCCCACAAATTGAAAACATTTGGCGTGCGTCTCAAAAAGGCCAAGAGATGGAAAAATTGGAGATAGCGCTTCGTGCTTCGAGTGATCCATTGGCGTTTGCCCGTGACAACAATGTCACCATTAAAAATGCCAATGCCACAAAGCGTGACGGTGCTAAAGAATACTTGTTGCCATTATTTGAACAAAATGCCCTTAATCAATTGGTTGAATTGAGCGATAATGAACAAGGTCAAAAGCGTTTGGGACTTGTGGCGTCAGTATCAGATATTGCGCCTATAAAAGACTTTTCCAAAGCCGAGGCAGATAGTGATTTACCAAACAAGGATTTGGAGCTTTTTGCCTCTTATTGGTTTGATAATGCAGATATTGAGGTCAATGAAAATGCGCTCACTCTGATTGCTCAGAACTTGCGCGGCGATCAAGATACGAACCAATAGATATAAATTCGACCTGATCTTTGGCGATAAATTCTTCAAGCGCTTTTAATGTCTCGGGATGGGGATGCGCAATGGCTATAATAGGTCGATTGAGTGATTTTGCGCGCTTGACAGCTCTCTTGAGCGCTTTGGTCACATCCGCTTTCGTTTGCACATGATCAAGAAATATGTCGTTGCGATAACAGCGTTTTTGACCCGTGACAGCATCACACGCATTAATTTGTGAAGTGGCGCTATCAATATAAAACATTCTTTTACGTGCCACCCACGTAACGATGCTTTGCATGAGTTTGGCATCCGCCGTAACTGCGCTCCCCATATGGTTATTCACGCCAATAACATCGGGCAATAGTTTATAGGCATTCGATAATTTACTGAGCACTTTGCCCCGCGTGTCGTCCACCATGATTGCACCTTTGCCAGGGTTCGCGTCACCCGTGGGTTCCATCGGCATATGAAGCATTTTATCTGATGACTTCCAATCAATATCAACAAGCGAATCAAGGCATGGTTGTGAGCCGTTTGGCAGGACTGAAAACGTTATATTAATGTGATTGCGAAGCTCCAAAATCGCTTTTGATCGCGCCCCATTATCCCCGCACACATCATCAATAATCAAGGCAATAGCAGGCTTTTCATCCGCACATGCCACGCTGGATAAGAATAAAAAGAGAACAAAAGCAAAACTTTTAATTGACAGCGAGAACAAATCATCTAACATTGTGGATGCAGTATAGGAGCAAAACATGCTAACAAAACAACAAAAAAACTTACTTTTATTTATTAACGAGCGTTTATCGGATGATGGAATCGCCCCTTCTTTTGATGAAATGCGTGACGCGCTGGGACTTAAATCCAAATCAGGCGTGCATCGCATGGTGGCGGCGTTGGTAGAACGTGGCTTTTTAGAGCGCCTTCCCAATCGCGCCCGTGCTTTGGCCGTAAAACGTCTTCCGGGTGACAGCACGCCAAGCGATTCGAGCAATGATCGTATATCCGATCAAAAACGCTCTATTGGCGGTATGCGCACTCCTGGTTTCCGCGTTGGTTTAGGATCCGAAATGTCTTCCATGATGACACTTCCATTATACGGTAAAATTGCGGCTGGCACGCCTATATCAGCTTTGGCAGACACCAATGAAACCATTGACATTCCTGCTGGTATGATTGGGTCTGGTGATCATTATGCCCTTACCGTTGAGGGGGATTCCATGAAGGATGCTGGCATTCATGATGCCGATATTGTGCTGATTAAAAAGTCAGGCATCGCGCATGATGGCGACATAGTGGTGGCTTTAGTTGATGACTCTGAGGCGACATTGAAACGTTTCTCTCGTGATCATGACAGCATCATTTTATACCCCGCCAATGAATCGTATAAACCACTGCGCCTCGAGTCAGAGCGCGTAGAGGTCCAAGGGCTTCTTGTTGGGCTTGTTCGTAGATACTGAGTGCTCATTGCGTCCATGCGCGTTTCACGTCTGGGCGTATGATCTTTAATTGTCCTTTGGTGATCGTCATATGTCCTTTATATTTCAAGGCGCGCTTATCAATAATTTGTTTATCAGGGCATGTGTCTTTTTTGATATAAAATTTGGGCGTGAGCACCGTGTTAATGGTCTTGTTGCCACACATGACAGGGATGATTGATGTGTTGCGTATAAGCGCCGTATCACCAAATACGCACGCATTACGATCACAATAACCTAAGCCCTCAATAGCCCCTTCTCTGGACAATGTTTGAACCACCCTGTTATCAAATCCTTGTTCGCCAAGCCATTGATTGCGTACAAATTTGTCTTTTGTTTTGGACGTCACCCATAACGTATCATTTTGGATAAAACCTATTAATCCTTTTTCTGAGATATATGTGTCTGGCAAATTGGCGGGTTTCCACGCGACAAACGCAAGCGCGAAATAAGATGCAATTAAAAGCCCCAATGTCCAACGCCTCGGATACGCACACACCAAATAAAGCGCTATGGCACAGGCAATCAGTATTTCGTTGCCCACAACGGGCACGCGAATATCAGCATATGGCCAGCTTTCAACAATGAGCGCCCATTTGTTGAGCCAATCTAGCGGGTAACTTAAAATGGGCAAGATCATCCACGCCCCGCCCATAAAGCTTATGATGAGCGCGATCAGCACGAGAGGCATAATCAAAAATCCCGTGAGCGGTACGCCAATCATATTGGCGACAACCGCATAAATGGATAATCGTCCGAAACTACCAATAATAAAGGGTAATGTGGCGAGCGTTGCCAAAAGGCTTGTGACCATAACTTCACGAATGATGCGGGCATGACGCGTCACAAACCCGTTATAGCCGTTCGTGCGATTTGGTTTTTGCACCCACTCCATCCATGCCACGAGCACCGTAACGGCGGCAAACGACAACTGAAAACTGATGGACAACAGCAATTCTGGACGCCAAATCATGATGATCATGGCGACGAAGGCTATCGTCCTAAGGGTAAAGGCTGATCTATCCACCATCACCGCCAATAACACGATTGAAGTCATAAAAAGAGAGCGCCATGTGGGCACGGCATCGCCCGCGAACAATGTGAATAATGCCACAGCAACGAGCGCCATAAATGCCGCTATTTTTTTAATCGGATATTTAAGCGCGATGGATGGGAATAATGCCATGCCCGCACGAAAGACAAAGAATAAAAAACCTGCCACAAAACTGAGATGCAAACCAGATACGGAGTAAATATGCGCCAGTCCTGATGATTGATACGCGTTGCGCAAACCTTCGGGTAATGATGAGGACACACCTGTTAGTAGGGCCAACGCAAGAGACCGCGTGTTTTCATCCTTGATGTACGTGTCCACAAATACAGACATTTGTTGTCGTGCGGCACTGAAATAATCGCGCTGTAAATTCGCTTTTTCAACAATATCAGGCGTGCCATAAACAAAACCCACGGCGGATAATTCACGAAAATAAGCCGTACGTTGGAAATCAAACCCTTGGGCACGGGCGCGTCCCGCTGGTTTCATTAAGGATGCGCGCAGTTCAACTTTGTCACCCACTTGCGCCGTTTCTAAATCACAAGCACGACACACAAGCCGTACGTGTTTGAATGTGTAATCCCGATCAATGACGCTGCCATTGGATATCATGTAACGTACACCATAAGGCATTACGGTCACATCGCTGATGGAACCAGCAATAGACACAGTTCTATCGCCTTTATCCCACGGTGCATGCGCGACCATGTGCGTACGTATGTGCGCGGTGGAAAACCCTGCCACGAAGAGCGCCAACATAAATACGGCGACAGGTAACCGTTTACCAATACCAATATATAAAAACCCGCATGACGCGAAACCAATCATGCTAATCCACCATGGCGGATCATAAGGCAATCCAAAGAACACAGCGATCCCAAGCGCAAAAAATAACGGCCACCAGATCAACGTGTCGGGTAACGTGCGTAATTTTGATTGGTAGTCGTCGCTTTTCAAATTTTATTCTCTCTCTTGTCCATCTCTATCGCAAAGCCTATGCTTTTGCCAATGACTAATGATTCCAAAAAAGAAGTGATTGTCCGTTTTGCGCCCTCTCCAACGGGATATTTACACATAGGCGGAGCGCGCACAGCATTGTTTAATTGGCTGTATGCAAAACATATGGGTGGTAAAATGTTGCTTCGTATTGAGGACACAGACCGCAAACGCTCCACGGACGAGGCCACAAAAGCATTGATTGAAGGTTTAACGTGGCTTGGGCTGGACTGGGATGGTGACCCCATTAGCCAATTTGAAAATAAAGAGCGTCATAAAGAGGTTGCGTATCAATTGCTCGAACAAGGCAAAGCTTATAAATGCTATACAACAAGCGAAGAATTATCTCAGTTTCGAGAAGAAAATCCGCACGCAAAATATCAAAGTCCGTGGCGCGATTACGAAGGGGAAACTCCAGACCGCGATTATTCAATTCGTATAAAGGCGGCACAAGGAAAGGGCGAAATATCCATAGATGATAGCGTCCAAGGCGCAATCAAAGTACCATTTAAAGAGCTTGATGATTTCATTATATTACGTTCTGACGACACACCCACGTATTTATTGGCGGTTGTGGTTGATGATTTTGACATGAACATCACGCACGTCATCCGGGGTGACGACCATTTAACCAACACGTTCCGCCAATGTCTCATATTCGATGCGATGGGCTGGGCGCGTCCTAAGTTTGCCCATGTACCACTTATTCATGGGTCAGATGGCGCAAAACTATCCAAACGTCATGGTTCGCTTGGTGTGCATGAATATGCGGATATGGGGTATACACCCGAAGCGCTTGCCAACTATTTGCTTAAATTGGGGTGGTCACACGGTGATGATGAAATTATTCCGATGGATAAAGCCATTGAGTGGTTTGATTTGGACGGCATTAACAAAGCGCCCGCCCGCCTTAATGCTAAAAAGCTGGATGCGCTCAACGCGCATTACCTCAAAGACTACGATGATAATAAATTGCTTAATCTAGTTTTAAATCAATATGATAAAGAAATACCCTCATCTCAAAAAGAATGGGTTCTCAAAGCATTGCCTAACTTAAAGCAACGCATTAAGAAAACGACAGAACTATTTGATTTAATTTATGTTTTCATCAGAGATTCTAAAAAATATAAAGATGATGCCGCGCTTTCTGAAATTAAAGACAATAAAGGCACGTTAGAAAAACTTAATCGCCACTTAAAAGATCACGGTGACTGGTCGGAAGATGCCCTTGATACTTATCTGCGCGATTTTGCCAATGCGAGTTTTGATGGAAAACTGGCTATGGTGATGAAACCTCTGCGCGCGGTGCTGGTGGATCGCATGAATTCCCCCTCTTTGCCAATGGTGATGACAATTTTAGGAAAAGATGAGGTTTTAAAGCGCTTTGAAACAGCACTTGCTCTATAGCCAAACCCATGCAAATCACATATAATAACGCCTCTAAAGACATTCTTTGAAAGGATAACCCTTCTATGGCCGACAGCACAAAAACTATGACTCTCACAAACGATGAAACGGGCGAGTCCATCAAACTGCCCATCCTAGAAGGAACATTGGGACCACAGGTCATAGACGTACGCAAATTATACGCACAAACAGGCATGTTCACGTACGATCCGTCTTACACATCCACCGCCTCTTGTGACAGTGAAATCACGTTTATCGACGGCGATGAAGGCGTTTTGTTGCATCGCGGTTATTCCATTGAAGAACTAGCCTCGAAATCAAGCTTCATGGAAACCAGTTACTTGATCATGAACGGCGAATTGCCCAATAAAAAAGAACTCGATGATTTCACACACCAAATCACCTATCACTCAATGGTTCACGAACAAATCAGACGCTTTTTTGAAGGGTTTCGCCGTGATGCGCACCCTATGGCCATCATGTGTGGCGCGGTTGGTGGTCTATCCGCGTTCTATCACGACAGCTTGGATTTGCATGATCCAGATCAACGCGAACTGGCGGCGCATCGCTTGATTGCTAAAATGCCCACCTTGGCGGCCATGTCTTATAAATATTCACTCGGGCAACCCCTTGTCTATCCGCGCAATGATTTGAGCTATGCGGCTAATTTCTTGCACATGATGTTCTCGGTTCCTGCTGAAGAATATAAAGTAAGCCCTGTGTTAGAGCGTGCCATGGACAGATTATTCATCTTACATGCGGATCACGAGCAAAACGCGAGTACGTCCACCGTACGTCTCGCCGCCTCATCCCAAGCCAATCCATTTGCGTGTATTGCCGCGGGTATCGCCTCTCTATGGGGACCGTCACATGGCGGTGCGAACCAGGCTGTGCTTGAAATGCTGTACGAAATTGGTGATGAAAGCGCCATTCCTGAATATCTAGCCAAGGCCAAAGACAAAGAAGATCCGTTCTTATTGATGGGCTTTGGTCATCGCGTTTATAAAAACTATGATCCACGTGCCTCTGTGATGCGCGAGAGTTGTTATGAAGTGCTCGAGGATTTGGGTATTAAAGATGAGCCGTTATTAAAACTGGCTATGGAGCTTGAAAAACAGGCTCTTGCCGATCCCTATTTTGTCGATCGCAAATTGTTCCCGAATGTCGATTTCTATTCTGGTATCATCCTTAAAGCCATGGGAATTCCTAGCTCAATGTTTACGGTACTCTTTGCCGTAGGGCGTACAGTTGGGTGGATTTCACAATGGAAAGAAATGATTGAAGAGGATAACCTTCGTATTGGTCGCCCGCGTCAATTGTACATCGGATCAAAAAAACGGGATTATAAGGCTATAGATAAGCGCTAATTATCTCAGCCGCTTTTTCCGAAGGGTTGCAATCTGTCTGTAACATGCTCCGTACGCGTTTAAAAAACGTACGCTGTGCATCACGCGCCTCCTTATCATTGTGAAGCGCAACCATAGACGCTGTAAGGTTTTTAGCCGTGGCGTCATATTGCAAAAACTCTGGTACACCCCTTTCTTGCCCAATAATATTGGCCAAGTGCGCGTACGGCGTTTTGGTCATGGATTTGATCATGAGGTGACTTAAGGGATGGACTTTATAAGCTATAACATGGGGGATACCTGCAAGCGCCAATTCAAAAGCCATAGTTCCAGAGGCTGCCAGCGCGATGCCCGTTTCTTTTAAAAATTTTGGCTTATCCGTTTCAAATTGAATATCAAAAGGTGCGTTAATGAGTGCTTTATTACGGTTATTGACAAGCGTTTTAATACTTAAGTTATTACTTGAAGTTTCTTTTTTAAATAACTGAATAACATTATTAAATATTGGCAATAAATTTAATATTTCTTGAGCGCGAGATCCGTACAAAACGCCTATTTTATCAACATTAATGTCCTCATTAAACGGGATATCAAACACCGCAGGATGACCAATAAAATCGGCCTTCATGCCTTCCGCTGTGAAATATGTCGGCTCAAATGGAAACAAGCAGAGCAAATGATCAAAAATACGCGCAAATTGTTTGGCGCGTTTGGGACGCCATGCCCATACAGTAGGCGCCACCATATGAATAAAGACTGTGTCTGGCAACCGTTTGCGGAGCTTTTTAATCACGCGCTTGGCAAACTCTGGCGCATCAATCGATAACACCACATCGGGCGCATCATGTTCCATACGCTCAACCGTTTCAGTGATACGGTTGTTAAGCGCATTGTAACGTTTGATGATCTCAAATAGCCCAATTATAGACAATTCAGAGTAATCAAAATAACTTTTGAGGCCTTGTTTTTCGAGCAATGAGCCACCCACTCCGCATAATTCTATGTCTGGGTGCTGTTCTTTAAGGGTGTTTATAATGGGCGCGCCGAGTTGATCACCCGATGTTTCCCCCACCAATATACCTATCTTTTTTGCCATTACTTGAGGCTTGCGCCAATAATTGATATGTGATGCGCATCGGCAAATTGGATCGTTTTATCACGCTTTACAAGAAGCGTACGCCCCGCCTCAACGATAATAGATTTGATATGATTGTCGTGCGCGTTTACAACGGTTTCATAGCCAATGGTCGGCAAATCCAAATCTAAATCTTGCTCTGGCTTAGAGGCTTTGACAAGAATTGCATTTCTGGCTTTGTTACGCTTGATAAGGGCATTGGTGCCCTCTTTGTCCTCACTGGCTACCATAACGCCATCAACAACAATAATGGATTGTCCTTTATCAAGGCGCCCATATTCCTTACATAAGGATAAACAATGCGCCACTTCGTCGCCATCAGGTATCATTGATTGAGTTGATTGGGTGAGAAGACCTTCGCCCGCAAGCAGTTCTGGGCAAAGCTTTTGTGCCCCAATAATTTTAAAGCCTTCACCTATGAGCGCCACTTTGAGGCGTTTTAAGAGCGCATCATCACCGCCCGTCATCGTAAAGCCGTATTCTTTAATGAGCGCTCTGGTGGCCTTACTAGGCCATAAAGAAGTAATACTGGGACGCTCGATAGAACCAATGAGGCATAACGTATCAATATTCGCGTCTTTAAGGCGTGAAAGCACATCGCCAAGCTCGCCAAGTTTTGATGAGCCACCCATACCAAACGTCACATGCAATATATTTGGGTAGTGCGAAATGATGTAATCTGGGATAAGGCCGTTTCCGCCCAAAAGTGCAATTTTATCGCTGTTTATTTTTTCGGCTGACATAACGGACGATTATCTCTGTCTTTGGTGAATTCCAATAGATCGCGCACAAGCGGAGATTGATCTGGTTTTAATGATGCCAAGCGTTCGGCAAAGTTGCCGTCTTTGCTATAAAATAATGTTTTGTATGCTTTGGTGAGATCAGAAATATCACTGCGAGATTCACCGCGGCGCTCAAGTCCGATGATGTTGATGCCTGATAATGTGGCACGATCCCCACTCACGAGACCATAAGGAATGACATCGTTTTCAACGGCGCTCATAAATCCGATCATCGCGCCTTTACCAATGCGTACACGTTGTAAAATACCGCATAGTCCACCAATGATCACGTTATCTTCGAGGCGTACGTGTCCACCAAGTGCGGCGTTATTGGCCATGATGATGTGATTGCCAAGGACGCAATCATGCGCCACATGTGTCCCCACCATGAATAAACCATGATCACCAATCGTTGTTTCCATGCGATCTGCTTTTGTGCCTGGATGCATCGTGACATGTTCGCGGATAATGTTGTATTTACCAATCACGAGACGAGATTCCTCGCCTTTGAATTTAAGATCAGGTGGCGCGCACCCAATAACACTGAAAGGATAGATTTCTGTGCTTTCGCCAATGGATGTAAAGCCTTCAACAACGACATGAGAGTGAATTTTAACGTTATCACTCAATGTCACGTGTTCGCCAATGATTGAAAATGGCCCAATAGTCACACCATTGCCAATTTTGGCTTTTTTATGAACGATGGCGGATTTATGAATGCTCATAATGGATTACGCATCCACCAGCATCGCTGTGAATGTGGCCTCGGCCGCCAATTGGTCACCCACAAAGGCTTTGCCTTCAAATTTCCACACAGTTTTGCGCATTTGTATAACGTCTGCTTTAAGCGTGAGTTGATCACCTGGGACAACCAAACGGCGGAACTTAGCGTTATCAATAGACATGAAATACACAAGTTTTCCTTCGGACTCTTTACCAAGAGATTCTACGACCAAAATGCCAGACGTTTGTGCCAAAGCCTCAATGATCAATACACCCGGCATGACAGGACGACTGGGGAAATGACCCGTAAAGAAAGGCTCGTTATAAGTCACGCACTTTAACGCTTCGATGGAATTAAAAGTCTCAAATTCATGGACACGATCCACGAGCAATAAAGGCGCACGATGGGGAATTTTCTCCATGATACGCGGGATATCATATTCACCAGATTTGAATGTATGTTTTTGTGGTTCTTTATTCATCATTCCCCCTTTTAGCCCAAATTGCCTTACGAAGCCAAGCCTCTCTGCGCATAAATTCTCTTACGGGTAATACGGGCGCGCCCATCACTTTTTCTTTTGACTCGATATCGCGAAACACGCCCGATTGCGCAGAAATAAAGACTTGATCGCCAATATTTAAATGACCAGTGATCCCCGCTTGCCCGCCTATCATAGCCGCCATTCCAATTTTTGTAGAACCTGCAATGCCCGCTTGACCTGCGATAAAGCTATGCGCCCCGATTTCAACATTGTGGGCGATTTGCACGAGGTTATCAATTTTAGCCCCTGTGTGAATAATAGTGTCTGGCCCTGCGCCGCGGTCTACGCACGCATTGGCGCCAATTTCAGCATGATCTTCGATTAACACGCGCCCAAGTTGCGGGACACGCATGTGCCCGTTCACAGGATCAATTGTGTACCCAAAACCACGTTGTCCAATGCGCGCCCCCGCGTATAATACGACATGATCACCGATAATGCTGTGAGACACACTAACATTGGCCTCGATTAAGCAATTACTGCCGATTTGACAACCTTGAGCTATGGTCACGTTGGCTTCTATTTTAGTGTTTGCGCCAATGGTGACATGATCGCCAATAACCGCGCTTGGGTGGACAATGGCCGTTTTATCGATCTTTGAGTTTTTGGGAGCGCTAAAAGCATTGGGCTGTTTGTTCTCAGGATAAAAGAGACGTCCGCATAATGCCGCGGCTTTATACGGGTATTTTACGATCAGAGCCGCGCAAGTATCAGGCAACAAAGAGGCATCAATGTCTTTGACAAAGCACGCGCCAGCCTTTGTTAATTTGGCCTCTTCGGCATATTTTTTGTTTTCAAGAAATGTAATGTTTTTTGATGTCGCAGTGCTTAATGGCGCGGTGTCCTCAAATTGCAGTTTTTGATCGCTGCTCTCACCAGTCGTGGCGTCACACGCTTTTAAAACATCTGCGAGCGTGAATGGCCCAGCATTATTAAAAAAGCGAGGATCAGCCATTACTTGGTGTCTACTTTGATTTTAGAGAGTTTCTTGTTTAAGGCCGTCATAACGTCCTCAGTGATATCAATATCACTGGTGACCACAACCACCTGATCACGTGTGATGACGAGCTTATAATCATTGTCTTTAGCCATTTGTCCAACAATTTTGGTGATCTCGGCTTGCAATTGACCCACCGCAGAGGAAGCCGCTTTATCAAGAGAAAAGCGTTTCTTTTGTGCGTTGGTTTGTAATTCGCGCAATTTCTTTTCAAACGTTTTGCGCTTTTCAATAAATTCATCAGAGCTGAGTTTATCCTTGTTGGTCACAAGGTCTTCTTCAAGTTTACGCAACTCTTTTTCTTGCGCGGATATTTCATTTTTGAAACTTTTTCGCTGTGATTGTATTTGTTCTTCAATGGATTTAGCGGCTTTGGAATCGCGCAATAAAACCACAACATCAACCACGGCGATATCATGCTTAGTCTTGTCTTGGGCATGGACACCAAATGGCAAGATCACAAGCAGGCAAAGCGCACAAAGCCAAAGTGTTTTAAATGCGTTCATAAATTTTATCCTTTAAAATGCAGTGCCAAAAGAGAAACGTATCGTCTCGGACTCATCAAAGTCTTCCTTGACCACGGGTTTAGCAAAATCAATACGAAGTGGGCCAAATGGTGATGACCAAGAAACACCCACACCAGCCGATACGCGAATGGAGCTTTCATCCACCAAGTTTGGATCAGCCGCCTCATCAATAGAGAACAAGCTACCGTAATCGGTGAATACGTGTCCTTTGAGAGGGATATCAGGATCAAGTGAAATAGGAAGCGTCACTTCTGAGCTACCACGATAATAGTTGTTACCGCCCAATGCGTCATTGGTGCTGACATCACGAGGCCCTATACCGCTAGAAGAGAAACCGCGCAATGTATTACCACCGACAAAGAAGCGTTCGTTAATTTCAACATCTTCACTGTAAGCGGTGACATTACCCACCTCGCCCGATTGTGCGAATACCCAGTTTTCAGACAAAGGAACATAATACGTAGCGCCTAAACGGTTTTTAATGAATTTTGCATCTGTGAGACCCGCCACTTCAGTGTCCAAGAAACCAATAAAGCCTTCACGCGGGTTAAAACGACTGTCGCGTGTGTCATATTGAACGCGATGGCCAAGCGCCGTTGTGGTGCGAGAGCCTTCTTGATCTCGAATAAAGCGTGATGCGGTGGCGCTGACATCTTCAATGACATTGTTTTCTGACCCTAAACGCCAGCTTTGTGACCATTTTTCAGACAGATCATAGCCCAATCGCGTGCGTATTCCCGTGCGTTTTTGATCAAATGAACTTTCGTCTTGTAAGTCTCGTGTCACGGTATAAAGATCAATACCCGCAGACAATTTACGATCAAGGAAATAAGGCTCTGTAAAGCCAACATCAAACTCACTCCGTTTGCCCGCAATCAAAGCGCCAAGGCGTAAGTCTTGACCTTTACCAAGCAGGTTACGTTCACGAATGGAGAAGTTTGCAAGTGGCCCATCAATCGTCGAGAACCCACCACCAACAGAAATGTCACCCGTGGATTTTTCTTCAACCTCGGCATCAATGATCACTTGATCGGGCGCAGAACCTTCACGAATTTGAATATCACTGTTACCAAAATAACCCAAATTTTTAACATTACGTTGAGATTCAGCCAGTTTTTCACGGCTAAATGGATCACCTTCGGCCAATTCAAATTCACGGCGCACCACTTTATCAAGTGTGCGAACGTTCCCTTTAATATCAATGCGCTCTACATACACCTTGGGAGATGGTGTGATGGTGAATGTGATATCAACGGTTTTGCTCTCAGCGTTACGCTTCACTTCTGGGGTTACGTTGGCAAACGCATATTGATTATCACCAAGTGTTCCCACCATAGCATCAACGGCCTTGGTTAATTTTTCAGCGTTATAATAATCACCCTCTTCAAATCCAATATCATCCACAAGCGCGCCGCCATCAAACTTAGGAAGCTCATTTTTAATGTTTATAGAGCCAACTTTGTAGCGTGCGCCTTCGTCAATATTAAATGTGAGATAAAAATCTTCTTGATCAGTGGTCAATTCAGCCAAGGCTGATGTCACTTGGAAATCGGCATAACCATTTTTAAGATAGAATTGACGGAGTAATTCTTGGTCAAAATTGAAGCGGTCTGGGTCATAGCGATCAACGGAAGAATAGAAACGATACCAGCGTGATATTTTAGACGTGATAGCCTCGCGTAACTCGCCATCATCAAAGGCTTTGTTACCGATAAAACGGATGTCACGAATGTCAGTGATGGGCCCTTCGACAATTTCAAATGCCACATCAACGCGGTTTTGATCACGCTCAATAACTTTTGGTTCGACGGTGGAAGCATAGCGTCCCGAGCTACGATAAAGCGATAAAATTCGATTGGTGTCATCAATGGCTTTTTCGGGTGTAAAGATTGAACGGGCACGCAATTGAACCTCGCGCTGTAAATCTTCATCTTTAATACGTTTATTGCCTTCAAACGCGACAACGTTCACTTGTGGGTTTTCAACCACGCGGATTGTTAAAATTGAACCTTGTTGGTCAATAGAAACATCAGAGAACAATCCAGAATCATAAAGATTTTTTAAGCTTTGGTTTCGGCTTTCAAGCGTCAGCGTTTCACCGACCTTAACATCAAGATACGATTCCACGGTCAAAGGCTCAATCCGCCCTAGTCCGATAACGGCAACTTCGGTGATCGGGCGATCTGAAAGTGGTTTATTAAGCACAACGTCACGCGGTACAGGCGGTAAATTGGCTATCGCACGTGCTGCATCGTTCAAAGATTGTGATTGCGTGGTACGAGCATCATCTCTTGTGTCCGTGATAATGCGTTGGTACGCCTCTTCTTCTTCAGGGAATGTGATATCAACAGACGGTGATGCATAATTTGATTCGAAATCATTACGCGGGTCAATTTGTGGGGAAGCAAATACAGGTTGCGGTGAATTTTGTGCAATTTGAATATTGTCTCTTAAGACAGGCTCGGGTGCAACGGCCACAGGTGGCATTGCGTTTTCAACATCATCAATGGCTTGTATGGTAGCAGCCTCTATACGCGCACTGGTGTCAGCAACCGCTTGGTCAACTTGCGCGCTCGTGACGCGCGGCGCAGACTGTGTAGGCGCTACATTGCTTGGTGTCGCGGGAGTGGTTGGCGTTGTGGGTTGTGGTGCTGCCACATCTTGGAAGCGCCCATCAACAAAGCTTTTCTTGGTGGCTGTATTGAGAGGAACAAATGTTGAATAGCCTGTATCCGTACGAGAAGATGTCGATTGCGCCATAACATGCGCAGGCATAGACATTATCCCAAAAGAGACAATCGCTGTGGAATATAAAAGCGCCTTTTTCGAAATCATAACACCCTTTTACCGTAAAACTTGAACCAAGTCATTCCCGTTTGCAAAAACCATCAACACCAACAGTGCGAAAAACCCAAGTCGGAAGAAGTTTTCTTGAACATGCTCCGACACTGGTTTACCGCGTACGGCCTCAATGGCATAAAATACAAGATGCCCACCATCAAGCATTGGGATTGGGAATAAGTTAATGAGACCTAGGTTGATGGACAAAAGCGCTGCGAACATGACAAACACTACAAAGCCACTGCCCGCGGCGTCACTGGCAATCGCACCAATGCGTATGAGGCCACCTAATTCTTCTGGAGAGCGCACGCCTGTGACCATTTGACCCAAAGCCTTGAGCGTTGAGATTGTAATGTTCCAACACTCAGCCACGGCCTTCCATATGGCCGTAATCGGATCGTAATGAATGATCTCACGGAGTGGTTCTTGGAGTTCAATGAGGCCAAGTTCGTTAGGTCCTTGAACGTCATCAGGAACTTTGACTAGGAATTTATCAGCGCCCGTGGCGCGTTCTGCATCTTCTTTAAACGCAACTTCAATTGATTGTCCTTCAAATCCAGTGAGCACTTGCATGATGTTTTTGGGTGTCACCGCGCGGTTATTGATGGTGGCGACTGTTTGTGGATCAAGCGCAAAACCAGAGGATGTAATCCCCAGTGTGGCGCGCGTTTGCGTGAAACCAAAACGATCTTGGGAATCAACACGGCTGGCGCGGATGTTATCAAGCGTGATTGTTTCCTCACCGCGCTGTAATTCAATGTTCATAGGTGTATCAAGACCAATGAGAATGTAGCGGGATATGTCTTCAAAACGATCCATTTTCTCGCCATTGATGGCGACAATTTCATCGCCCGTTTGTAAACCAGCTTGCGCGGCGGCGCTTTCCACCATAACCGCACCAATAACGGGCGGCGTGACGGGGCGACCATTAAAGACGAATAATCCCATCATCAAGAGAGCGGCAAATATATAGTTAATCGCAGGTCCAGCCAACACAATCAAGGCGCGTTGCCCAACTGGCTTGCCGTAGAATGTGCCGTCTTTTTCGGCATCGGTCATCGAATCAATTTTGTCACCATCTGGTGTGGAGGCCGCGCCTGCATCACCAAACATCTTAACAAAGCCGCCAAGCGGGATAGCTGCGATTTTCCAGCGACATCCATTCTTATCCGTCCAGCCAAATAACTCAGGGCCAAAACCAATGGAAAATGCGTCTATTTTAACGCCGTAATGGCGCGCAACCGCGTAATGCCCCCATTCGTGAACGAACACGAGCAGTGACAATACAATGATAAATGGAACGGCGAACTCAAGGATCCAGTCAGCGCTGGCAAAAAGAAAATCAAACATGCTAGGGAAATTAAAGTGATTGCCTCACTTAATCAAACGATTTCTTTATGATTGTTGAGGTTTTTTCACGTATATCAATATCAAGCGCGAAAACATCGTCCAAAGAGCTGATAGACGTCGTTTCTGTAGAATTCAAAGTTTTCTCGACAACTTCGATAATATTTAAAAAACCTATGCGTTTTTCAAGAAAAGCTTGAACCGCGATTTCATTGGCGGCATTAAGAGTTATACACGCGCTTTGCCCTGTCTTTAGCGCTTCGTACGCCAAATGAACGGCACGGAAACGTGTCATATCGATGGGTTCAAAATTAAGTTCACGCATTTCCCCTATCTTAAGATCAGGTCCCGATGTCTCTCCGCGCTTTGGATAAAACATCACGTTGGTCACGGGCGTGCGCATATCATGTGGCCCCATTTGGCACAGCACCGAGCCATCATCATATTCCACCATCCCGTGCACGATGGATTGCGGATGAATGAGGATATCAATCTTATCAGATGGCAAACCAAACAGATAATGTGCTTCAATTAACTCGAGACCTTTATTCATCATCGTGGCGCTATCCACCGATATTTTGGCACCCATCGACCATTTGGGGTGCGCGCACGCTTGTTCAGGCGTGATGCCTTTCAATTGATCGAGAGATTTGTTTAAAAACGGCCCCCCGCTCGCGGTCAAAATGATTTTCTTGGGTGCAATTGAACGATCAGGCCAGCACTGAAATATCGCGTTATGTTCACTATCAAGTGGCAAAAGCGTGGCGTTATGCTTTTTTGCCTCGTCCAGCATCAATTGCCCCGCGCCAACAAGCGCTTCTTTGGAGGCAAAGGCTATGGTTTGTCCTGCGCGAATGGCCGCCAATGTAGGCTTTAGTGCCGCCATGCCACCAATCGCCATGATCACAAGGTCAACCTTTTCACGCGCAAGCTCGCACAAGGTATTCTCACCGTCACGGCGCGTTAAAACGGCTTTGGTAACACTATGGCGTTCCGACAATTCATAAAGCGCTTCTTTATCCGTGTTGGCGGCAAGCGCATGAATCGCAAACACATTTTGATGTTTATAAGCCACATCAAGTGCCGCGCGCCCCAACGTCCCCGTAGCCCCAAAAATAGATATTGTTTTCATATTGTTATTCCTGTATATACCTTAACCTAACACTATGTATTAAGAAAGAGAAGATCATGACAGTACATTACACAGGTATAGCACGCATATTTAATGCCAGTATCGTAGAAAGCTATCTTAAAAAAGGGCATCTAGATTTGGTAGTAGACGATAAGCCAAGTGAATGGTGCACCGTAAATAACATCAACAGCTCTCTCGCACCAAATACACTTTTTAGAGATAGTGAACCGTGCACAACAGCTAGTATTTTAAGAACTGGAGATCAGGCTAAATTTTCTATTAACCCTGATCTAACTCGTATAGTGTCCAGTGCGGACGCCACTCAAATAGCAGAAGCTTTATATTCATCTATGGGCCTCTTATTGTTGTCCATTGAAACTCAGTTAAATGCAAAGCAAATGCCTAAAGAGTTATATAAAATTATCTCTGAAGCCCGCAAACAGGACGCATTATTTTGGGCAACACATTACGATAGTAGAGATTGGGCACCCATACTACCTTTACCTAAGATAAACCTCCCAAAAGTTTTTCAGGTTAGAAACTCTACTTGTGGTGAAAAACTTAATGGTCCGACTTAATTATTAAAATAAAACTTTAAATCACCCACACCAACACCACGTGGATGAGCCCGTTTATAAAAAACGCGCCAAGCCAGCTATCAAAACGATCTAGAAATCCCCCATGACCTGGGATAAGGTTTGAGCTGTCTTTGTCCCCTGCTCTGCGCTTGAGCCAGCTTTCAAACAAATCACCCATTTGCGCCGAAATGGATATGATCACAGCCATGATAATCACGCTCATATCGCTCATTTGATCAAAAAAGTGTAGCGTCATCAATGCTGCGGTGGCGATCACGGCCAATAACAATCCGCCTATGGCACCCGACCATGTTTTATTGGGTGATATATGCTTTGCGAGTTTAGGCCCACCTAGCTTTTTACCAATTAAATATGCGCCGACATCTGTCAACACAATGGCCATCGCCATGACAAGGAACGGTATCCAACCAAAATAGTCGCGGAAAAAATGCGCCGCGGCAAAAGCAATAATAATATAGGCGAACATTGCAATGCGTGACGGCCATGTTTTAAGAAGATAAAAGGCTTCGTAACAGCAAACTATCGCCAGAAGCGCGAGCAATGTGAAAAACACATCACCACCCAAAATCACCGCCGCTATGGCTATGGCAATCATAACTATGCTTGAAATTAATCGTTG
>JBBKXB010000100.1:0-2856 GCA_037969255.1 Bdellovibrionales bacterium
GAATCATGAGGCTCTTCGATATGTGATTCGAGCGCAAGCCAACCTTTGGTACGAGCGAGCTTGAAAATGGAATACATCACAGAGATCATTTCAAGATAATCTTCTTTGGGATGCGCTTCAGGCTTAAACATTTTGCCTAAATAGCCAACGGTCGCCTTAATGGTATGGGGCGTGTTGGCGATAAAGAACGCCATGATCGCACACCCAAGAATAATGATACTTTCACCAGGCAGTGCGTGAAGCACAACGCCTGTGATGATATACATTTTACCACCCGCGACCAAAAAGCCACCAATCGTACAAACGAAAATACCAACAAAACCAATAATTTTTAACATGTTGCTTACATGCTACCACGAAGTGCAGGGATGTAAATAAGCCACGTGCATCCGTTCAGAGTTATTTTGGTTTATCGTAACTGGGTTTTTCCATAGGTTTTCCAAAGAGCCAGCCTTGACCAAAATCAACACCCATATCAGTCAACATCTTGGCTTGAATATTGTTTTCCACCATTTCGGCGACCACTTTGACGTCCACATCTTTACACATTTGCGTGAGGTTTTTGATCATAGCGGCGTCACGTTCGGATGAAAGAATGGATTTGGAATACGCGCCATCAATTTTGACAAAATCCACATGAAGTTTGTGCAAATATTGGAAACTCGCCGCGCCTGCGCCAAAATCATCAAGGCAGACTTGGAACCCACGTTTTTGTAACTCTTTGATCGTTAGATTCACTTTGTCTAAATCTTTGATCTCGGTGCTTTCAGTGATTTCAAATTTGAGGCGTTTGCCCAAATCTTTATGGGGTTCTAATTTTTCGAATAAGGTTTTAACAAACGCGTCATTTTGAATAGACATACCCGAGATATTGGCAGCAAATTTCGTGTCTTTGCCTTTTTCGTTCAAGACCACAAAATTAATAGAGCGCGAAATCAGCGCCATATCAAAATCAGGGGCGAGGCCAATGCCCTCACCAAATGTAATCATTTCAAACGGGCTTTTGCCTTTTTCAAACCGCACCAGAATTTCGTAATGGCAACATTCCATTGTTTTCAAATCCACAATGGGTTGGAATGCGAGGTCAAATCGTTGACCCGATATAATTTGTTTGAAATCTTTAACCTTTTCAATATTGGCGTGGACGTAGCTTTCAAAACCACTATTGAGTGAACCAAGTGAGAATTCTTTGCCCTGCTTTTCAAATTGGTTGATGGTGTACAATAACGCCATTGAAGCTTCGCGCTCTGACAATTCATTCAAATTACCCTCAACAGATTTCGTATCAACTTTTACGCCTTTGCCTGTGGGGTCTGAGTGTTGTGAAATTTCTGTGAGTGTGTGCTTCAAATCATCCGCATTCACGGATTTGTCATGCACCAGCCCATATTTGCCGTTTCCTAAATCGGCGGCGGTATTACCATCCACCGAGCGCGCACGAAGCGTTAAGTTAAGCTTTTCAGTAAATTGTTCCCATTGTTCCGTGGTTAGGCGCTTTTGCAAATCAGCCTGTTCCGCCATATCAATGAATGTTAAGTCCACTTCTTCGCCGACAGATTTTGCCAAGGCGGCGGCGTCTTTGGCAGCATCAATAAAGCTGTCTTTGTTCATCAATAGCTTGTTTTGCGCGTTACGCTCGGCATTACCCAAACGTGCGCTAGAGATATTACCATGCGATAAAGTGACAAATAATGTTTCCGCTTTCCCTGGCATACGCAGGCCACATAAAACGGCTTTCATATTTTTATCCACGCGGTCACTATTGAGCTCGACCAACACAGGACCACAGCGATTGCCAGCTTGGGTGCGCCCAAGCATGGATGTGATCATGGGTTTATCTTTTTTAGAAAATAAAGTGAGCCAATCTTTACCAATAAGCGCGCTGTCTTTATCGCCCGTTAATCCTTTACCCGCGCCAACGGCATATTTGATCATATTGTCTTGATCAATTTCGAGCAATAAATCACTGCTGGCAAAAGCAAACGCCAAAAACCTATCTCTTTGAATTTTGATATCATCGCCTGCGCTCATGGATAGGAGTGTGAACGATTTGTTTATGACTGGCAATTGATCATCTTTCTTGGTAGATTTTTAAGATGCATAAAAATTTGACCGTTATTAATCACCCGCTCATCAACGTAAAACTGGGTATCCTGCGCAACAAAGAAACGCCCACATGGAATTATCGTTTAACGATGCAAGACGTAGCGCGCCTTATGGCCTATCCGTTGTTTTTGAATTTGAAAACGGAAATGCACAATATCGAAACACCACTTCACGAGGAAATGCGCGTGCCATATTACGCAGGTTATGCGCCGTGCCTTGTGTCAATTTTGCGGGCAGGGAATGGCTTTCTTGACGGCCTCATTGATATGATCCCGCGTGCCTCTGTCGGCTTTGTTGGCATGGAACGTGACCATGAAACGGCTGAACCCATTGCCTATTATTGCAAACTCCCGAGCGATATGAGTCAACGTCAAGTTTATGTGGTTGATCCTATGCTCGCCACGGGAGGGTCCGCGATTGATAGCATCACAAAGTTAAAAGAAGAGGGTGCAAAAGACATCACATTTATGTGCCTTGTCGCCGCACCCGAAGGGGTTGAAGCATTGAATAAAGCGCACCCCGATGTGAACATCATCACCGCCGCGCTAGATCGTGAACTCAACAGCAATAAATACATTTGTCCAGGGTTAGGCGATGCAGGGGATCGTTATTACGGGACTTGAGCTGTAAAACTCTTTATCAACTCTAACCAGTGAATTTTTTTAGAATGTGTAAATTGTACGTTTTGGATAGCTGAACTAACATCAGCACCAAATTTTTTTTTGTAATCTTCTAGGAGTTTACTATTAT
>JBBKXB010000101.1:0-12264 GCA_037969255.1 Bdellovibrionales bacterium
CGTGATTGTAGCGCGTGTAATCCAGAATGTTTTGGTGTGGCAGGGCAGGGTGCGTCCAAAATATAACGAAGGGTGATGTCCACGGGCTGTCGCAAAATGATTTTTTTCATATCGCTCAACCAGTTATAAATATCTTTGTGATTTTTTAAAGCATCAAACAAAGTGCCCATGCGGTTGATAGCCACGATCCCCAACTGATCATCATTCCAGCCTATAAAAGGAGATTTTAAAATTGTTGCGAGTGAAAGGTCATCATGCTCAAATAATGCCCACCGCATCAAACATATAATATCTTTTATACTTGTATCATCCGAGAGCTTAAATCTGTCCAAACCTGCAACGTTTATATGACGTGTGCGTAAAGCTTGTATAAGCCCCGCGGGATAATGTGTGCGATTTTTAACCAAGATGAGAATGTCACCTGCGGTCACGGCCTTACCATTTTTTGAAGGGAGCGCGATATGACCATTTATAAGACTTTGAATATGATCCGCCGTTTGGTTGATGAGTTGTTGTTTGTTACTGATCTGCGTGTTGGATGTGGGTGGGGTCCATGGGATAATCTCTTGTTTTTCAGGTTTAATGAATTCAAGAGCTGGCCATAGTTCCACGCGTCCAACTTGTGTTTTACCTGCAAAATGTAACGCATCGTTCCATGCATAAGGAGAAACGGCGTCCACCACATCTAAAATATCTTGTGCGGTTCGAAACGATGTATCGAGTGGAACATCATCCCACGTTTGCGTTGCGGCAATAGCATCTTTTCGAAACGCATTGTGATAGATATCCATGGCCTCGGGGTCAGCGCCTTGAAACGAATAAATGGATTGTTTGATGTCGCCCACTGCAAATATAGTGCGGGGGCGTTCTATATCACGACCCTGCCCAGAGAAATATTCTTGGATGATTTGCCCGATGATGCGCCATTGCATAGGTCCTGTGTCTTGCGCCTCGTCCACAAGCACATGTTCTAAACCGCCATCAAGCTTATATTTAATCCAATCGGCGGCATCTCTGCGCGTCAATAAATCAAGCGCCTTTTGAATAAGATCTTGGTAATCAACCACACCGCGCGCCGCTTTTTTGTCATCATATTGAAGCAACATATCTCTTGCGAGCGTACACAAATCGATGGTCAATTGCGCGTTATAAATGGATGCCAGCGTTTGATGCGCTGATATCAAGCGCTCGATTTCTTGATCAAGCGCGGTTTGCCAAACAGCATCGTCAATGGGTGGTTTACCGACTGGCGCAGTAAAATCTTTCTTTAAAAAACAATTGAAATAATCATTATATAAATTATATCTTAAATTAGACGGAGTTGATAACAATTTGTTTATATTATCTTTTTTATCAATTAATGTTTTAGAACGAACGGAATAGTTTTTAAGTAACTCAAGCGGAAGAATGTCATCGCTTAATACTTCATTGAGATAATCAATCGGCGATGGCATAGGGTTCGGCAGATTTAAAACATTCAAAATAGCCGTTTCATAATTGCCAAAATGCGTGAAGAAATCTCTAAAATAGGCACGGTTATGAATGATGAGATTCATATATTTGAGCCAATCATTATCACTGATGTAATGTGACAATCGATCAAAATAGCTGGTTTCTGATCGCTCCAACATAGTTTTGAAAATACCACTCAGCATGATGGAGGCTTGCGCATCGTCCATCATCTCAACACCTGTATCAATTTCGGCTTCAAAAGGGAAACGAGCGAGCAAAGAATGACAAAAAGCGTGTATGGTCATGATGTTCAGACGATCCAATTGATCAAGAAACTCTGCAAATAACTGGCGTGCGCGTGCGTAATCTTTTGGTGTTGGTTCGCGATCCAAAAGCGTGAGTAGCTCGGATTTTAATGCGTCTTCATCCATGCAAACCCAAGCGCTGAGGCGGGCTAGTACACGCTCTTTCATTTGTGTGGCGGCGGCTTTGGTGTATGTCAGACATAGTATTTTATCGGCTGGTGTGCCCATAAGTACGAGCCTTATAAAACGCGCCACCAAAACCGTTGTTTTCCCTGTGCCAGCCGAAGCCATCACCCAAACGTGGGAATGTGGATCACCCGCGCGAGCTTGAGCCAATGTTGCTTTTTGCGCACGCTCTTTATGGATAAGTGGCTGTTTGGGTTGCGCGTTCATAATTTAGGCCACCTCACTATCGTTGTCGGCACCTGCGCCCCATTCATCAAAGCGCGCAAGTTGTAAATAATCCGTGGCTTTGGCTTGATGCATTTTACCAAAATCAGCATAAGAACTGAACGGTGTTTTATCGGCAAAAAATATCTTGTGCCAGTTTGAAAATCCACCGCTTGTCTCAAGCGCAAACACTTCGTCCCATTCCATTGTCACAGGTTTTGGCGTATTGGCACCGCCCTTTATATCAATATAATCAAGGCGCAGAACGTTTTTAGGCAGTATGAGGGCAAGCAATGATAACTGACACGCATAACCCGCCTTAATATTTGTTTTACTCGGCATAGCGCCCGTTTTGTAATCAGACACAATCAAGTTATCGCGCCCTTTGGTGATGTCCACGCGATCAGCCTTGGCTTTAACGGTCAAGCCTTCAATTGTGCCTTCAAATCTTTCTTCGAGTTTCCATGGTTTTGTGTCGATACGGCGCGCGCGCTCGAGATTCAATATATGAGTCCTTTGTCCCGCAAGGCGCGATTGCCACAGTCGTATCATATGATCAGGTACGTTATTGCTCTTAAGTGTATTAGAAACGGCTTCATCAAAACATTTTTGTTGGGTTTCAGGCGTGCTATCAGGGTCAAAGGATTTCACAAATTGTTCCAAAATATCGTGCCATACAGAGCCACGTGTGGCAGCGTTTATACCACCCAAAAATTCATAAGGTTTGCGTAGGCGCGCAATATGTTTAGCCCAAAAGCTATAGGGATCATGACGCCATAATTCAACATGGGTGACATAAAAACTTTTTGGCGATTGTGAAATGTAGGCAATGGGCGCGGGTGGTAAGGCAGGTGTTATAGTGGTTGCCTCGTGACGCGCGTTATAGTTTTCAATAAAGCGATTCCCGCGCTCAGTAATAGCTTCCCACGTTTTATCACTCGTTACTGATTGTAAGCGTAACAGCCAGCGTGAGGGCAGTGCGGGTGTGTCACCATCGCGCTTAGAGCTCGTCATAATGATATCGCCGCTTAAAAACGCTTGCCAGAAATCGTGTCCCGATAATGCCGCGTGCCGTTCACTATCAGGAAGCCCAATGGCGTGGCGCATACCACGTGATAAGTATGGGTTGGGCGCTGGCGTGTCAGGCCAAATGTTCTCGTTTAAATTGGCCATGATGGTGAGATCAGATTGTATCAATCGCGCCTCAAGTGTACCAAGCATATATATTGTTTTTTGGTTATCGGCGCTAAATTTTTGGCGTATCGCGATGTTATTAAGGTGGTCGGTTATGATGGGCGCGACATCATGAAACGGGAGTTTTAGTGTGTCACTCTTTAACAGGCTTATTGGCTCTAATGCATCCTTAACTTGGATCATAATTTGACGTGATTGACCAGTTTTTACGTTGATAAAATGGGGAAGCGTTTGCATTACAATTTCTGCCCATTCGCCTATTTTATATGAATTATTATATTTTATATTATATTCATTAAATATATCAGCTATAGTTTTGGGAAATAAAGATATTGTCTCTTCAAGACTTGAGGGTGTTATCAAAGGATCACACAAATAATCATTTTCAATTTTTTGTAATGTAGCGCCACGACCTTTATACCAATCGCTCATAAAAAGTGGGTTTTTGAGTAACGTCCAAAGCGATAAAATCGGGTCATCGTCTCGGCTGTTAAATAAAGCGATTATATGATTAATCATAACACCAATATCAGTGTCACTGGGTTTTTCACCCATACTGGCATCCACATTATATCCGTATGAATTCAAAATAGATTTCAATTTAACGGGCAAACGCGCATCATTGGATACGATCACAATTTTTTTGGAAGGATTGATTTGTTTATGTTCCAAACAAATTTGTGCGATGCTGTTTAACTCTTCTTGACGATTGGCGGCCATGACAAGGCTGATGTTATCAAATCCTTTATCCATCATTTTTGGATGTGGTGAAAGCGCACTTGAGAGGAACTGCGCCCGATGGATCATTTTATCCTTATCAAGGCTCGGCCAGTATTGAATGTGACGGCGGTCTTCATAACCTAAAAACGCGCTCGTATTTTTTAAAATAGCTTGCGGATGTGAGGGGGGAATATCTTGCCACGCTTCTTCAGGCATTTCTTTATCAAGACCTGGCAAAAATACGATTCCTTGGGGTAGTGCTAATATGGCGCGCATCAAATCTCGCACAGCCATGATGGAGCCTGTCGAGCCAATAAACCAAATCGGGTTTTGGGGCGTATTATCGCGGTAATGCTGTGTTAGACGTTCAATGTGCATTATACGCGCGGCGGCTTTGTTAATACGATTGGTGCTTTCTAGAGACGCGAGCCAATCATTGGTTATGGTCACAAATAATCCGCCACTTTTTTGCCAATGTGCGGCCATATCCGTTTTTATATCAAGCTCTTTAAGCGCATAAGGGGTTAGCCCCTCTGTTTGCAAGAGATCAATTAATTTAAGCATTTCTCTAGCTTGTCGCCATCGCGCATCATACGATTTTTCGCTATCATCATGTTTTTTAATAAATGGCATGATAGATAAAATGCGCTCAATCCCTGCGATGGGTTTGAGGGGCGGAATTATATCATCCTCATCATCACGCGCCATTTCAATATCGCCAACAGCCATTAAATTAGGCAGAAATATTGTATCCATATCAAATTGATCAAGAAGCAATTCTTCAAATGTACGAATGGCGCGGCGTGTGGGCAATAATATAGTTACGGCGCGAAGTTTCGCCATATCAAAATCACAAAATTTGGCCAGTTCACACGCGCAATCTTTTAAAATATCACTGCCCGCGTAATTGGTGTAAAGACCCTTCATCAACTATGCGGCTTTGTCTTTGAGCCAATTTTCAACCGCGGCAATATCATTCATTGTGCTCACATGATGCCAAATACCGCTCATGTTCACTGCTGATAAGCGCCCCTCAGCCTCGGCTTTATCCATGAGGGGTAAGAGTGAAAACGCTTCAATTGGTTTATCTGCGAACTGTGAAAATAAACGCGGATTACAGAGACGAATGGATGTCCACATATGTGATCCATTTTGGTCAAGTGCACGTTTCGGGCGCACGGGTGGATCAAATTGATAGTCCCCAACACCCTTTGTCACATGCATTTTATGAATGTCTTGGAGCACGAGCATAAGATCATCTGTGCTCTCGTTAAAAGCCTTGTCCATGGTTTCTATGACGGATGTTTGTCCATCTTCCCACCAACTATCGCCCGATACGCAATAAAAGGGATTGTCGTGCCCTAAGGTGGATAAGGCATTGCGCATACCGCCACCCGTTTCGAGTAAAACATCTTCTTCTATGATGGTCGCACGATTGCCAATATGCGCCCGAAGTTTATCAGCCAAATAATGAACGTTGACGGCGATATCAGTGACGCCTGCTTGGTGAAGTTTATCAATCGCGCGCTCGACAAGCGTTTCACCATTGATTGCGGCCATGGGTTTGGGGGTGTGATCGGTAAATGGGCGCATGCGCGTGCCATGCCCAGCGGCAAGGATGAAAGCTTTTTTATATTTGGCTTGGTAGGTCATTTTATTTAATTTTTTCCACTAATTTTTCTATCCTTATATCGCGCTTATTATCATCACTCGTGAACGCAATATCAATGGAAAATCCTGATGGTGTTATAAATTCTGGCGCGGCACGCTCAGACCATTCAATCAATGTGATCACATGCGGGCGCATATCGTACCAGCCAAACTCTTCTAAATTGGTATTTGGAGACAGGCGGTAGAGATCATAATGGACGACCTCAAAAGGATCGCCCTCATAGCTTAAACAGATAGGAAAAGTGGGGCTTTGGAGATCATCATCAATGCCTGTCAGTATGGGAATAAGTGTTTTGGCCAAAGTGGTTTTACCAGCCCCCAACGGACCATTGAGCGTAACAATATCGCCTTTTGAGAGTTTTTTGGCAAAATCGCGCGCGAATTCGTCTATATTTTTTTCATCCAATTGGAGCTTGACCATAAGCCATATTAAGGCGAGGCTTTTGAATATGAAAGACCAGAAGTTAGACAAATCTATAAAAATTCATGACGCGGCGATCATTGGCGCAGGGCCTGTGGGATTATTCGCCGTTTTTGAGCTTGGTATGCTTGGATTATCAAGCGTTGTGATTGATGGATTGCCTGCTGTGGGCGGTCAATGCCGTGCTTTATATGCTGAAAAACCCATATTTGATATCCCTGCACACCCGCAGATTTTGGCGGGTGATCTCGTTGATAATTTATGGGCACAAGCGAAAAGATTTAACCCAGAATTAATGTTAGGATCACAAGTCGATCAAATTGAAAAAGAAGACGATCATTTCATATTATTCACAAATGATGGGCGTAAAGCTTTGGCTAAAACGGTGATCATTGCCGCGGGCGCTGGTGCGTTTTTACCCAATCGCCCACCCTTAGATAATATCGAAAGATTTGAAAATAAGTCGGTGTTTTATTTTGTCGAGAAAACGGTAGCGCTTAAAGATAAAAAAATAGTCATCGCGGGTGGCGGCGATAGCGCCTTGGATTGGGCGAATATTTTATGTGAGATAGCGGATGTCACGCTTGTTCATCGCCGTCCACGCTTCCGCGCAGCACCAGAGAGTGTAACGCTTATGGAAGATAATGTGAGCAAAGGTAAGATCAACCTTATGACGCCAGCTCAGCTTAAATCATTAACGGGTAATGACGGTCATTTAACGCATGTGGTGCTTGATACCGAAGGTAAAGACACAGTGATTGAAGCTGATGTGTTGTTGCCGTTTTTTGGTCTGATGCCATCTTTAGGGTCTATCGAAGGGTGGGGATTGGACATTGAAGCAAAAACCATCAAGGTCAATCAATCAACATCGGCCACAAACATGGATGGTATTTATGCCATTGGTGATATTGCGGGTTATCCTCAAAAGTTAAAACTGATTTTGACAGGGTTTGCCGAGAGCGCGCAGGCCGCGCATTCCATTCATGCTCGTCTTAACCCTGATAAACCGCTGCATTTTGTGCATTCAACAGATATGGCCAGCCAATTAAAGCGGTAATGTGATGGTGATTTTCGTACCTTTACTGGGTGTGCTCACAAGGTCTATTTGACCGCCATGCAATTCCACAATCGAATGGACAAGCGTTAAGCCTAATCCTGCGCCATTACGATGCGGGGCATTGGCGCTGATCGCATTATCCTCAAGGCGCTCGAAGGCTTTGAGGACGCGATCTTGATCCTCAATAGGGATGCCCACGCCATTGTCTTTCACCCAGAATCTAAGAGATTTTTTATGTTGTTCAACACCAAGTTCAATTTCACCACCACGCGGTGTAAAGTTAATCGCATTACGAATGAGATTGATAAGCGCTTGTTTTATGCGTCTTTCATCACCTTGGATTGAAATATCTTTGATATTGATGGTTTTTTTATAATCATGCAGTGATTTTCGTGCCCACTCTTCGGTGATCAAATATACGCTATCAATCATGGAGGTGACATCCACCGTATCCATTTTGAGTTCCATGTAACCAGCCTCAAGTGTGGCAACATCCAATATTTCATCAATCAGTTTTAAAAGGTCACGACCAGAGGTCGAGATATTTTTCGTGTAATCAAGTTGCGTGTCATTTAATTCGCCAAAATATTGCTGTTCTAATAGCTCTGAAAACCCAAGAAGTGAGTTTAGCGGATTGCGAAGTTGGTAGGACATATTGGCAAGGAAATCGAGTTTCAATTGTTCGGCGGCCTCAAGTGCTTCGGCACGTTCTTGTAAGGCGCGACGTATATTTTGCGCGTCAGTGACATCATTATAAGATAATAATGTCGCCCCATCGGGCAATGGAACCGCAATAAATTCAATGTGACGGCCATTTTCAAATATAAAACGACCTTTTGCGTCTTCACGATTAAGCGCAGTAGCCAAGATGAGCTCTTTCATCTTTTTTTGCTTTTTCTTATCAAATTGTTTTATTTTGTCATCAACAATGCTTGAGATGTGCGGATCACCCTTAAGCTCTTCTGGGAACAAGTTCCACAGCCTTGCATATTGAGGATTCCAAAGCTTAATGCGCCCGTCTGCACCAAACACGGCCATGGCCTCGATCATGTTATCCAAAGTTTCACGTTGAACCGCGAGCAATGTATTCACCGATGATTCCAATTCAAGGGTATTGGTCACGTCCTCAAAAATCATAAATAAACCGCCCTCTGGGTTAGGCAATGTAAGTTGGCGCAGGGTGCGACCGTCGGGCAAATACGCCATTTCTTCCAAGGGTTTTAATAGTTCGGTAAAGCGGTTCATCCACTCGTTTTTATAAGTTTTGAAATCAGCTTGTTCTGGGAGCATCCGCGCTTCACGTAATTTTTCTAATATGTCGCTCAGCTCTGGGTTGGTATTAAGATAGCTTTCCTCAAGCCCCCAAATATGGGCAAACGCAGAGTTATAAAAACGTAAACATGTGTTTTGATCAAACAGTGACACGGCTGTATGGATTTGTTCCAACAATTCTCGCTGTGCATTCAAAAGACGATCACGCGCCTCAATGGTTTCAACGAGTTCTGTGCGATCAGGCGCCCATAGTAAAGCGCGTTTTGCGCTCAAAGGTTTAACTTTAATGCGCAGATGGCGGCGTTCACCATTGACAATAACAGCATGGCTTTCGGCCAAAAACTCTTGATTTTTCAATGAACGCGTAAATATATCTTGGATGGCTTTAGGGATACTGGCGGTGAATTTATCTTCAAATTCTTTGTTTTTAAAATAGATATTATTATTGTCACCTTGAATCCAAATAGGAGCTGTAACGTGCTCAAACACTTCATTGTGCAGCCTTATATCAGCTTCCAATCTGCCCACACGGTTTTGCAATGTGTTAATGCTTGATTGCATAAGCGTGACATCATAAAAAACCCAAGACGTGCCTTTAAAATGTTTAAAATTAACCTCGACTTCTTTAGGGGCAAAGTGATGAATTTGACCACTCTCAGCGGTATAAATGAGCGTGTCATCGCGCTCAGCCTCGGCCATCCATTGTTCGTAAAGCTTACCACCCCAAGGGGAGCTATCAACAATGACTGACCCAATGAGCAAAGCATAGGGTTTATCATATTGATCTATGAGCGCGCCGTATTGGCGTGCATCACGAATGGCTTTGGAACGTTTGGATCGAAAAGGCATATTAAAAACGAGTCTACTCATTATGAGCAGACTCGCCAAGATTTAATTGTGAAAAAGAAGCTTAGTAGCGATAAAGCTCTGGCTTATAAGGGCCATCGACATTAACGCCAATGTAATCCGCTTGTTCTTTGGATAATTTTGTAAGGTTCGCACCAAGGCGGTCAAGGTGTAAGCGGGCTACCTTTTCGTCCAAATGTTTTGGTAATGTGTAAACATCATTTTTATAGTTATCGCCGTTTGTCCAAAGCTCAATCTGAGCAATTGTTTGGTTGGTAAAACTGGCAGACATCACGAAGCTTGGGTGACCCGTGGCACAACCAAGATTAACAAGACGGCCTTCAGCCAATAACAAAATACGCTTTCCGTCAGGGAATTCAACTTCGTCGACCTGTGGCTTCACGTTATGCCATGTGAGTTTTTTCAATTTCTCAACTTGAATTTCGTTATCAAAATGACCGATGTTACACACGATGGCGCGATCTTTCATCGCCGCCATGTGATCATAAGTGATGATGTCTTTGTTGCCCGTTGTGGTCACGAAAATATCAGCGCGTTCAACCATGTTTTCAATGGTGTCGACGTCATACCCTTCCATCAATGCTTGCAGCGCGCAAATAGGATCAATTTCAGTGACTGTCACGCGTGCACCTTGGTTTTTCAAGGACGCGGCAGAGCCTTTACCCACGTCACCAAACCCGCACACAACAGCAACTTTACCAGATACCATTACGTCAGTGGCACGTTTAAGGCCATCAACCAAGCTTTCACGGCAACCATATAAATTATCAAACTTAGATTTTGTAACGCTGTCATTCACGTTAATCGCAGGAATTTTTAATGTGCCTTTTTTAGCCATTTCAACAAGACGGTGAACGCCCGTTGTTGTTTCCTCGGACACGCCTTTGATGTTTTCTAACAGCTCGGGGTATTTTTCATGGACAAATAACGTCATATCACCGCCATCATCCAATAGGATGTTTGGCGTCCAATCATTTGGGCCAAACAATGTTTTTGTTACGTATTCCCAATATGTGTCCTCGTCCATGCCTTTATAGGCAAACACAGGAACGCCACTGGCGGCAATCGCGGCTGCTGCTTGGTCTTGTGTAGAGAAAATATTACATGAGCTCCAACGCACTTGCGCGCCCAGATCAACAAGTGTTTCGATTAGAACGGCGGTTTGAATGGTCATGTGCAAACAACCAGATATACGCGCGCCTTTAAGTGGCGATTTGCCTTTATACTCAGTGCGAAGCGCCATAAGACCAGGCATTTCAGTCTCGGCAATGGCGATTTCTTTACGACCCCAATCGGCAAGGCTTATATCTTTAACGGCAAAATCTTCTTCGGTTTTAAGGGCTGTAACATTCATATTCAATTTCAATCACTTTCAATGTATCATTAGGGTTTAATTAATGTTTCACGGGTAATCTAGGGATATAGGTAATAAAAAACAAGGATAAACAAGGTAAAATGAGTGTAAAAGCCAAAACAATGGATAATGTTGAACCTGTAAAGGGCGTTGGTCCCGTTGATTTTAACAACGAAAAATTTCGTGATGCACATAAAAATGATTTTAGAATTGCCCTACAACAGATCGTTAGTCGCGGTCATTCGGATCAAGTTATGAATATTGAAGCCTATGGTGTTTTCTTTTATAAGCCGTTGTCAGGCGATAGAATAGAGCTTAGAGCCAAGCTACAAAATGCAAATAGTGCATTATTAGTCACAATTTACAGCGATAAAATGAACGATGAATTCATGTTTAAGCTTATTAAAGATAATGTTAAACATACAAAACCAAGTAAAAAATCTACGCCAAAGGCATCACGCTCAAATAAACTTTAAGGTTTGTATTCCATTGTCTTAGTGCGATCCAAATCACGATGATTAATGTTGGCGTTAAAGCCAGCTTTTTTTAATCGCGATGTTATATCTTCGCTTACAGTCACACTGCGATGACGTCCGCCCGTACACCCCACACCAATCACTATATATGATTTATTGTCACGTCTTAATGTTGTCAAAATTAGGTTTGTGGCGTTTTGAACATAAGTTTCGTAATCTGCGTCGGCCTTCACGTATTCTTGAACTTTTTTATCTGTTCCAGGAAGCTCTTTTATATCGTCCACCCAATGTGGGTTTTGCATAAAACGCACATCAAACATGATATCGGCATTACTGGCTGACCCGTATTTAAACCCAAAAGATTGTACCATCACATTCATTTGATGCGCATTATCATTTTTAAAGGCTTTGTGCGCCATTTCACGCAAATCATAAACATTGGTGGACGAGGTATCGATCACGATATCGGCATAAGCGCGCAGGCTCATCACCATATCCATTTCTTGTTTAATGCCTTCTGCCACGGGGCGATCTATCGCCATAGGATGGGGGCGTTTGGTTTCCGAGTAACGGCGTAAAAGAACATTTTCAGACGCATGTAACAACACCAAGTGAGGCTCGATATTGGGACTTGATTTAAGTTCTTTTCTTAAGAGTTTAACGGTATCTTTATCATATCCACGAGAGCGTGCATCAATGGTAACGGCCACGGGTTTGGACAATGTGTCGTCATTAAGTAATTCTTTGACAAGTTTTAGCGGGAAATTTTCATGGGTTTCGAAACCCATGTCTTGTAAGGCATCAAGATAGGTCGACATGCCTGCACCCGATAGGCCTGTGACGATTACCAAAGTTTGTTTTTTATTATTCATTACCTATAATTTGGCCCAAAATGGGGCAGGAATCAACTGCGCTGCATATAATGATCCTGCAACGATGATCACATTGTCAGGATGGTTGCGATGGGCGGTTTGGATGGCATCTGTCATGTCTTCGTGCGCGCTGGTGACTTTTATACCCGCTTGCTCGAATGCTGCTTTGGTATCACTTGCACTACGTTCCTTATCACCCGTTATCAATTTTGT
>JBBKXB010000102.1:0-13910 GCA_037969255.1 Bdellovibrionales bacterium
TTCAATGATAGAGCCTAGAAGCACAGTCCTTCCTCCAAAAATGGCAGAACAAATGCGCCGTATTGTTTGTGACAAGATGGCACAAATGTCAACAAGCGCATCTAAATTAAAGTTAGAGCACTTTATTGAAAGAGTTAATGATCATGGTTTAAATGCAATTGTAGATAATGGTGTTTTGAGCATTGAGCCTGCAAATCAAGCGCCAGTAGCCAAATCAGTAAGGTTTTCTGCTGCTACTCTTACTGGAGGTGGCGCCTCTACACCCATTACATCGACTATTGTCAAAATTAATATTCTAGGAAAATCTAAATAAACTTGTTCTTGGTTCGTTCCGTCTAATCGCCTATGATTAAGTATGCGCATTATTGGAGTTGATTCGGGGTTGTTACGCACGGGGTGGGGTATTATTGACTGCACTTCTGGTGCTATGTCCTACGTTGATTGCGGTATAATAAAAGCCAGTTCTAAATTATCCATTGGTGATCGTTTATCATTTATAAACAATGAATTAAAACAAGTCCTTAAAGTAAAGTCTCCAGAGTTTTCTGCCATTGAAGACGTGTTTGCAAACCAAAATCCAAGCTCAACAATGAAGCTTGGAATGGCGCGCGGTGCGGCGCTTTTGACGCTTGCGCAACACGGGCTTGATATTGGTGAATATTCTCCAAATACGGTTAAAAAGGCACTCGTTGGGCGCGGGCATGCCAGCAAAGACCAAGTGGCGCATATGGTGGCGATGCTTTTGCCCAAATCTCCTAGGAATGTTGAAGACGATATCACGGACGCTTTGGCGGTGGCGATTTGCCACGCGCATCACATGGAAACAGCCCAAAAAATAAAGGTGACAGCATGATCGCATATTTAACGGGGCGTATAATGTCAGTTGGCACGGACGAAATAATTTTGGACGTGAATGGCGTTGGCTATCAATTGTTCATGGGCAAATCAGCCATTGGGCCGTTAATGAGCTTGCAAGATAAAATGACCAGCCTGTACGTTGAGACACACGTACGCGAGGATCATATTCATTTATTTGGTTTTCTAACGGCGGCAGATCGCACATGGTTTCGTGTGTTATCATCTGTTTCTGGCGTGGGCGCACGTACAGCGCAAGCCATATTATCGTCCATCAATCCTGATCGTATCGCAGGCGCAATTGCTGCTAATGACCACAAAGCCTTGACGGTGGCCGAGGGCGTGGGGCCAAAACTTGCACAACGCCTTGTCATGGAGCTTAAGGACAAATTACCGCAAACGCCTTTGTCGCATAGCACTTCTACACAATCACATACGGGTGAACCTTCAAACGTACAGCCTATAAAAACGGGTGCGAACACACCCGAGCAACCGCAAAACAGTACGATGATTGAAGATTGCGTGTCGGCGCTTGTGCATTTGGGGTATGACCGTACGCATGCGCATACGACCTGTACGCGCCTTGTGTATAACAATGATAATTTGAATTTTGATGCGATGCTTAAATCTGCGTTACAGGAAATGTCATCATGAGTGAGACATTAAAGCGCGCAGAGGAATTACAAAAAGAATTACTTGAAAAAGACAATGAAAACAGTGCCTTGCGCCCACAAGTTCTAGCGGATTTTATTGGTCAAAAACCACTAAAAGATAATTTATCGGTGTTTATTCAAGCGGCCAAAAAAGCCAATCGTGCTATGGATCATGTTTTATTTCATGGCCCGCCAGGTTTAGGAAAAACCACATTGGCGCAAATTGTTGCCAAGGAACTTGGTGTTGGGTTTCGATCCACCAGTGGTCCTATTATTGCCCGTGCGGGCGATTTAGCAGCGATACTAACCAACTTACAACCCCATGACGTATTGTTTATTGATGAAATTCATCGCCTTAGCCCTGCGGTCGAAGAAATCCTTTATCCTGCGATGGAGGACAAAAAACTCGATATTATGATTGGCGAGGGCCCTGCGGCACGAAGCATACAGGTTGATCTTGCGCCATTTACGCTTGTGGGCGCAACCACGCGCTCTGGTATGCTCACACAACCACTTAGAGAGCGTTTTGGGATATTGCTCCGCGTTGAATTTTACGATCATGCGGATTTGACAAAAATTGTAACGCGGGCAGCAAATAAATTGAATGTGCCTATTGATGATGATGGGGCAAAGGAAATCGCCAAACGCGCCAGAGGCACCCCTCGTATTGCAGGGCGATTAATAAGACGTGTGGCTGATTTCGCCAGCGTTGAAGATGCCACATCCATAACACGTACACTTGCCGATAAAGCATTATTGCGCCTTGATATCGATGCAGGTGGACTTGATACAATGGACCGACGCTACATGAATATTATTGCCAAACATTATGATGGTGGGCCCGTAGGCGTTGAAACGATTGCCGCGGCATTATCAGAACAACGCGATATGCTCGAGGACGTGATCGAACCATATTTAATGCAACAAGGTCTCATCGCACGTACACCTCGGGGACGTTGTATTTCGCCAAGTGGTTTTAAATATCTTGGCCTCAATCCACCCAATAAAGCCAATCAATCTGGTCTATTTGATGACTAATAACCCTATCCACCAGACCCCTGTACGCATTTATTTTGAGGACACCGATGCGGGTGGCATTGTTTATAACGCCAACTATTTAAAGTTTATGGAGCGTGCACGTACGGAATGGTTGCGCTCGCTCGGCATGAACAGCTCAGACTTACATAAAGACCACGCTTTGACGTTCGTTGTGGCGCGGATTGAAATTGCTTATAAACGTCCTGCTTTTCTTGATGATGTGTTGATGGCCGAAGCCGTCGTGAACTCGCATACTGAGAAACGCTTGTTTTTACGCCAAAACATCACGCGTGACGGTAAGGTTATCACGCAAGCCACAACGGAACTCGCTATGTTGGACATGAAGACGGGCAGGGGCACCAAAATTCCAAGCGATATTATCGCCTCTCTATTGTCCTGAGATTCAATTTCCCTATATACTTTGTAAACATAAAAATAATAACGAATCATGACAAGGATTTTACATGGACGAAACAGCGGTTATTGAGGCAACAAATTTGGGCGGTAGTTACGGCGGAGACATGAGTATGTTCGGGCTATTTTTAGAAGCCGACATCGTTGTGAAACTTGTGATTTTATTGCTTGTGTATCTATCCGTGTGGTGCTGGGCGATTATCCTAAAAAAACAAGCGCGTATTAAGAGCCTATCCAAACGCGCCAACAAATTTGAAGAAGCATTTTGGTCGGGTGATCCATTGGATAAATTGTATGACCGCGTGATCAAACAAGCTAAAAATGACCCTATGCTTAAAATATTCACGTCAGGTATGGATGAGTGGCGTAGCGAAAGTAAAGCGCTTGCGCGTAACCCAGAGCGCGCCATGGGACGGATTGAAGAGTTGATGCGTGTGAACGCGAAACGTGAAATGCGGGCTATGCAATCAGGGTTTGGTGTGTTGGCTTCAACGGCCTCTATGGCGGCGTTTATTGGCCTATTTGGAACTGTGTGGGGTATCGTGCGCTCATTCGTGGCAATTGCCGCCATGCAAAACACATCACTCGCCGTTGTTGCCCCAGGTATTGCCGAGGCATTGTATGCCACAGGAATAGGGCTCATTGCCGCGCTTACGGGTATGTATGGTATTAACACATTACGCCTCAAATTAGGGCGTTATGCGCAACGCCTCGATGATTTTGTAACTGAATTTATAACGATCCTAAAAAGACACTCGGACAAATAATCATGGGAATGAATGTACGCCCTGAAAAATCTTCAATGGACGACGAGTTCGAGCCAATTGCAGAGATCAACATTACGCCTTTTGTGGATGTGATGCTTGTGCTTTTGATTGTGTTTATGATCACGGCGCCTATGCTCACATCTGGTGTGTCTGTTGATTTACCTGACACGCAAGCCGCCGCGCTTGCACAAAGTGATGAGGCGCCTGTTGAAATTACATTGACACGTACGGGTGAGGTTTTTGTGGCTGATACCCAAGTCGAGGGTGATAAGTTGCTGACCATTTTGGAACAAGCCACCAGTGCCAACAAAGACAGTCGTATTTATATTCGTGCGGATGAAGTGCTTGATTATGGCGCGGTGATGCGATTATTAGGACGCGTGAATAAGGCTGGCTATACAAAAGTTGCATTACTGTCTAACGGGCAATAAATCATGAGCGGATTATACAGACCAACGGAAACGGAAGGACTGGGGAAATACTGGCTATTTTCCGTAGCGGTTCACGTTGGGTTATTGGCCTTTGTGTTTGTGGGCGCTGTTATTCCGCGCTCAATCCCTGATCCTACGCCACCTCCTATATATGTGGAGTTTGCGCCTGTGGCTGAACGCGCTGCTGCGCCAACGCTTGGTAAAGCCATTGAAACCACCAAGAAAAAAGAGATCGAGCCAGAGCCCATTGAGCCTGAAAAACCAAAGCCTAAATCAGCCAAAGAGCCTGTGATTGATAAACCTAAAGAAGAAAAAAAGACTGAAAAAGAACCTGATAAAGCCAAAGACACCAAAGAAAAACCAAAAGAGTCTGTTACGGCCGATAAGCCTAAACCTAAGGAAGAGAAAAAAGAAACCAAAGAGGCGGTGAAGGAAAAAGACAGCACGACAGAAAGTTTTGACGCGCTTTTGAAAAATCTCGCCCTTGATGATAGCCCTGAAAAAGCAGGGGAACGCGATGTCAAAGCCAGTGACGATGTTGATGGCCCATCAGGTTTGCCTGATTTTGCCAAAGAGCTCACGATTTCTGAATTTGATGCGTTACGACAGCAACTTGCGCGGTGTTGGAATGTCCCTGCGGGTGCGCGTGACGCCGAGAGTTTGGTGATTGAAGTTAAAGTGGCGGTGAGTAAAGATAAAATCGCCACATCGGCGAGCGTGGTTGATCAATTAAAATATAATTCGGATACATTTTTCCGCGCGGCCGCCGATAGTGCGGTGCGGGCTGTGCGTGCGCCTCAGTGCACACCGCTTGAATTGCCTGATGATAAATATGACGCATGGAAATCCATGATCATCGTGTTTGATCCTAGGGAGATGTTTTAATTGTAACGATGCGCTTATTATTGTCTTTGTATTGTATTTCATTAAAGCCACAGGCGCGCATATATTGCAGTATTAAGCTAAGATCCACATAGATCAATTGATGCTTCTCAATCTTAGACACATTAGTATTGTGTCATTTTCAGCGTTCTCCCCATAGCAGTTTGCGTTACCGCCTCACTGAATTTAGAAGATAAGCGAATCTCTCGGAGAGTGTTAAAAATCATAAGCATCCTATATATGTCTAATTAATTATAAGGTATCATTGTTTTTCATTTCTTGTCAAAGAATATGAAACGCCCTACATTGTTAACCATGATGACTCGTATTTTTTCCGCGCTCTTGGCGCTCGCTTTATTCCTGCCATTCACTAGCCACGCACAAACGCGTGTGGAGGTGACAAAAGGGTCCGTTAATCCAACACCGATTGCGGTTGTGCCATTTTATGCCACAGGCTCGGGAACGAGCATTGGACAACAAATGTCTGATGTCATCACCAATGATTTGCGTCATTCGGGATTATTTAATCCAATCCCACCCGCGAGCTTTATCCAAGATAACGCGTCGCTCTCGACTTCGGGACCTCGATACGCCGAGTGGAAAACTGTTGGTGCACAAGCGCTTGTGGGTGGTTCAATCACCGATGACGGTACGGGCAAACTCCGCGTTGAGTTTCGTCTTTTTGACGTTTTCGCACAAAAACAATTGGTGGGCACCGCTTACACCGCCACAACAACAAATTGGCGTCGCATCGCGCATTTAATCGCCGATGATATTTACGAACGCATCACGGGTGAAACAGGATATTTTGATACGCGCATTGTTTATGTCGCCGAAAGTGGTTCAGCTGTGCAACGCGTTAAACGCCTTGCGATCATGGATTATGACGGATTTGGCAATCGTACACTTACGGATGGTCGTAATTTAGTGCTCACACCGCGCTTTTCTCCCGATGGTCGCCGTTTGACTTATATGTCGTATGAGGGCAACAGCCAGCCTAAAGTGTATTTATTGGATGTCGATACTGGACGTCAAAGCCTACTTGGTAACTTCCCAGGTATGACCTTTGCACCGCGCTTTTCTCCCGATGGTAATAATGTGATTTATTCACTCTCACAAAGCGGCAATACTGATTTATATGCACGGGGCGTGAATGGCGGAACACCAAGACGTTTGACCTCTGATCCGAACATTGATACCAGCCCGAGCTATTCCCCAAATGGCTCACAAATTGTGTTTGAATCGGATCGTTCTGGTACGCAACAGCTTTATACAATGAACGCGGACGGCTCTAACCAAAAACGCATCACATTTGGTGATGGTCGTTATGCATCACCCGTATGGTCACCGCGTGGCGATTTAATTGCTTTTACAAAACTTAAAAAAGGTCAGTTCTTTGTGGGCGTTGTGAAACCTGATGGATCAAACGAACGCCTTATCACAAGCGCGTTCCATGTAGAAGGCCCATCATGGGCACCCAATGGCCGTTACTTAACTTACTTTAAAGAAGTGAAAACGGGCAGTGGACGTGCGGCACAAATCTATACGATTGATCTCACAGGCTTTAATGAGAAATTGCTCTCAACTCCAACGGGTGCCTCTGATCCATCATGGAGCGGCAAGGGCACGGAATAGTTTATTATTGACATAAGAGAAGGACTTGAGTATTGATCTTTTATGAATGATAGATCATTAGATTTCGATTTAATTTTTAAAAGTGCAGACCCAGCTAGCACTGTGATTATGGCTTTGGAAAATAAAAAAGATGAGTCAAAATCCATCGCTATTCAAAAAGCCATTAAAGCAGGTGTCATACTGTCAGGGGCAACGTTGACTGCTTATTTCGAACATTATATTCCAGCATTATTAATTTCGGTTGTTGGAGTTAAACTACTAGTAACCGCTGTTTCTAGAAGCATCCATTTTAAAAAAAACCAGTGATTATATCAGAAAATCTAAAGAAGAATTGGGCATTGATGGCATTATAGATGCTTCACATGTTCCAAAACAGCCTCGTAAATATCAACCTTAAATGGGACGATTTTTAATTTTAGTTCTTCTGGCGCCATCCAACGCCATTGTGCAAACTCGGCGGGATCATGAGCATTTAAATTGATATCAGAGTCTTGGCCTGTAAAGCGCATGTAGATCCATGTCTGCACTTGCCCACAAAATGCACCGCCCCAATGTTTTAAACATATCTCTATGGGTACGTCGTACATCAATTGTTCTGGGTATTGCCCAATAATTTTGGCCTGGTTCGTTCCTGTTTCTTCTAATAATTCGCGGTGGGCAGCCGTGTTAATGTCTTCGCCCTCATCAACCCCGCCTTGGGGCATTTGCCATGCATTGGGGGCATCAATGCGTTCGCCTGCAAACACCATGCCTTGATCATTGATCAAACAAATGCCAACACAAGGGCGATAGAGTTTTTTTATCATGGGGCGATGCGTCAAATTTCTTAGTTAATAATGAGCGCCGAAGGTGGCACGAAATTGGTGTTTTTACCCATACGTAATGTCAGCCAGTTTTGGGTTTCTTTGAGCAACTTCAAATTGGGCTTTGGAAGCACAATCAAAAGCTCTTGCCGTGTAGAACCATTTTCAAGCGCGCCATCAAGTTGTTTCACGATATTGGGTAATAAGGGAAGCACATCAAGCGTTGTCGCCGAAGAGACAAGAGGCAACTTCACTTGTTCCGCCGTTTGCAATGTTGAAAGCGATTGCGTTTCATTGGCTGTGATAAGCCCTAGACCGCGCCGTGCCAGTTCACTCATCAATGGGTCCATGTCGTTGGCGGATGTCAAAATGTTACTATCTTTGGATATATAAACCCCGACATAATGATCCACCTTACCCATAACATCTGCCAATATTGCGAGGTTATCGGGGGCGGGTACTTTGTAATCAATGGCTTTAATGGCCTCTTGATAAGGTTGATCTTTTATCTTGGCGGGTACATGCAACCATAATTCATGATTGCCTTGCTGAGCCAATGCTAAAACATTTGTGGCATAAGGCGCATAAGGATTGATCGCGATGGCATAATTGCTGGGCAGGTCTTTAAGATAGCGCGTTGTGTTTTGTAAATCATAACCAAGATTGGTCACGATCACGGATGTGCGATGTTTGATTTCTGGCGCCATAATATCTGGCAAAGGCGCTTTAAAATTATCAAAAACCGTTCCCTTGCTATTGATAATTGGCAAATTTAATCCGCGTTCATTTTTTGTGAAGTCCGACCACACCAATGACGATTGCGCTTGTTTGATGGGCGCAGCATCCAAATTGATAGAAGCGGTGGCGTTGATATCTCGATTATTTTCATCAGGCGCTAAAGAGGCAGCACTATATAATAAAATAGTGACAATAACGCCCGCTATGACGAGGGCTTTGAGAGTATCTTTAAAAAGATGACCGCCAGCGATCTTAGAAAGTTGAGATGGTAATGTTTTGGCCAAGGCCATCATCACTCAGAAACTTTCTCTTCTGGAAGCTCGCTGTCTACATCATCGACTTTAACTTCAAGATCAACATCATCGACTTTGATATCTTCAGGTTTAATATCTTTATCATTGCTGTCGTTATCGTTACTGGCTTCAATCATGGCGCTCGGAGAGGGTAGAGCTTGATCATTATAAAAGCTGATACCACGAACAAGATCTAAGGCTCTGGCCAATTGGTAATCACCATCTGCCAACTCATCCGTTTTACTGGCGGCAGCATCCAAATCTTGATCTTCTTGCGCATCTTCTTGCACTTTTTGCTCGGCTTTTAACGCGCCGCGCAGATCAGATTCCTTGATAAGCAACTCTGTATCATCACTGAGCTTTTCAATTTTTGCGGCCTCTACAATGATGTCAGGGGCAATCCCTTTGGCTTGGATGGATCGGCCAGAAGGGGTGTAATAACGTGCCGTGGTCAAACGCAATGCGCCATGTTCAGGCACTTGCATGATCGTTTGCACGGAACCTTTACCAAAGCTTTGTGTGCCCATAATGACGGCACGGCGATGGTCTTGGAGTGCTCCAGAGACAATTTCAGATGCCGAGGCAGAGCCTGCATTGATAAGAACCACCAGTGGAAGGCCGTTAATGATATCGCCCGGTGTGGCCACATCGCGTTTGGTATCCGTATCGTGGCGACCGCGTGTTGACACAATTTCACCTTTTTCAAGGAACATATCGGACACTGTGATGGCTTGGTTTAATAACCCACCTGGATTGTTACGCATATCAAGAATATAACCACGCAGGCGTGAACCCAGTTCTTTTTCAATCGTTTGGACGGCGTCTTTGACACCGCTATCCGTGTTGCCATTGAAAGATGAAATGCGGATGTAACCTACATCACCCAAGATCTTGTGTTTAACTGATTTGATCGTGATGATGTCACGAATAACGTTAATTTTAAGCGCTTCAGCTTCACCCTCACGGCGGATCGTAAGCTCGATAGGGGTTTTAACTTTACCGCGCATCATATCAACGGCCTCTGAAAGATTGAGACCAAGAACAGGCTTGCCGTTTAAATGCGTGATGTAGTCACTTGCTTGAACGCCTGCGTTAAAGGCTGGCGTGTCATCAATAGGACTAACCACTTTGATAAACCCATTTTCCATGGTGACTTCGATACCAAGACCGCCAAATTCACCTTTTGTTTGTACGGTCATATCTTTAAGGCCATCTTCGTTAAGATAGCTAGAATGGGGGTCAAGATGCGTAAGCATGCCGTTAATCGCGGCCTCTATAAGCTCTTTACTAGTCGCTTCATCCACATAATCTTCGCGTACACGTTCAAAGGCTTGTCCAAAAAGATCAAGCTGTTCATAAACGACTTCTTTTGTTTCTGGTTTTGTTTCTTCAGCCATTTTTTCGGCTTCAATGACAGTTTCTGGAATTTTACGATTTTGGGCTTCTTGAGCCAACAAAGGAACGGAAAAGGCAACGGCGCCAAGGACTATAACAGAAGGGATTAAGAGACGTTTCAACATAATGGAAATCTTAGCTTTCGTGATTATTATTTATTAATGACATCATTATTTTAAAATAACGCCGTGGGGTCAACTGGTTTTTCACCATTACGGCGTAATTCATAGTATAAACGAGGTAGAGGGTTTGTCGAGGACGAAAGCGTGCCTATTGCACTATCTTTATTAACTTTATCACCTTCACGCACATTAATTTTTGCAAAACCTGCCAAAAGCGAGAAATCACCATTTTTATGCTGAATGAGAACCATTTGCCCCATGGATCGAAACGCCCCTGTGTATCTTACTTCACCGCTTTTTGGCGCTGTCACAAGCCCGCTTGGTTCGCCCTCAATTGTAATGCCTTTGGCTTCTAATCCGCTGTCAGGATCAATGTCGCCAAAATCACTTATGACGTAACCTGATGCTGGTAGACCAGAGGCTAGCTTGCGTTTACTTGATGCCTTAACATCGCGTAAAACTTCTTTTTTATCAGATTTAGCAACGTCACGTTCTTTTTGTTTGTTTCTTTCACGTTCTCTAGCGCGAGCCTCTTTGCGCTCAATTTCCTCGCGCTTTAATTGATCAAGAAGGGTGCTCAGGCTTTCACGTTTCAATTGCAAGTCAGAGACAGTTTCAGATTTGTCTTTTAAATCTTTATCAGTTTCATTTTTGAGCATTGTTTGTTGTTCAACTTGTTTGGATAATGTATCGCGCTCTTTGGATAGACCCTCAAGGGATTGATCCAATTTCGCTTGTTTTTTTTCTAATTCTTTCTCAGTGTCCATCAATTTTTGCGTGGCTTCTTGATAATTTTCAAGCATGTTCTTGATTGATGTGGCAGCCGATTGCAAGGCGACATGCGTCGTTAATTGACTTTTTATGTCAGCCTCGGTGTTTAAAAATAAATTAAGGTCGGCGGGAATGGATTTGATATCCATCGCGTTACTCAATAACGGCACGATCATTTTTTCTGTGCGGGCTTGTTCGCGTTTATAAGTCGCTTGCGTGACTTTTAATGCGTTGACAGAGTCGCGGATTTTGGCGGCATCACGTTCCGTGGCTTTAATGATTTTAACAGTTTTTGAGGTTTGCGCATTAACCGTTTTAAGCTGTTTTTCCAATAAATCTTGTTTTTCCTTAAGTGCTGTTTGTTCAAGTTGTTCAGCGCTCAAGCTTTTTTCAATATCTTTAAGTTTTAAGGATGTATCACCAATATCTTGGGCATAGACGGGCATAGACACTAATACTAAGAGAAAAATATACTTAAACATTGCCAGCTCTATGATAGGGATGATTGTTCCATATGGCCTCGCTGCGATAAATTTGTTCAATGAGCATGGCACGCGCCAATTTATGAGGCCAAATCATTACTCCAAAGGCAATTTTAGCTTGGCACAATCCCAACGTTTCTTTGTCTAAACCATCGGCACCACCGATGATAAAGCCAATATGATTGTGAGGCTCCATCATGGAAGCCATACCTTCGGAGGTAAGCACTTTACCGCGTGCATCGAGCGCCACCCAATGAATGTTTTTATGCTTTACGATCTCTTTGCGAATGGCAATATTCTCGGTACGTAGATCACTTGTATCAATCTCAACCCAATTCACATCGCCAGAGAGTTGTTTCATATAATGATCAATCACATCCAACAAAGGATCTGATTTCATTTTTCCAATGCATAAAATGGTGTATTTACGTGCCATGATTCACGTCAATTAATAACACAAAATAGAAATTTTTAATAAGAGAGTTTATTGGTCAGGAACAGATTGTTCGCGTGCGGCAGGTTCAATCGTCCATAAATCTTCTAATTTATAGAATTGGCGCACGGCGGGGCGGAACAAATGCACGATAATGTCATGGGCATCAAGGATCACCCAATTGGCATCGTTAAGGCCTTCCATACGGGCATTGGGATATTTAAGCTCTCTTACTTTTTCATTACAGCTTTCAGCAAGCGATTGCAGATGACGCGAATTTAATCCCGTGGCCACAATCATGTAATCGGCATAGGCGGCTTTGCCCTTGAGGTCAATCACAACAATGTCCTCGGCCTTATCCTCATCAAGAGTTTTGACCAAAAGATCACGCAATTGTTGTTCAATTGGTAGGGTGGGTTTAGGTGCGGATTTCGCAGGCGTTTTTATTTTTGTCATGATATGTTTTTTTATATATAGAACCAAGCGGCGCGTTTGTCCACTTTGTCTTTATTAAGCGGCTTCCTTTGCAGCTTTGACTTGAGCAATAGAATTTTTAATAAGATCATTGCTACCGCCTTTTTTAAGGGCTGCTTTCATCAAAGCTTGAGTTTCGCTCTCAATAAGTTTGGCCATGTGCGTTCGAAGTTCGCTCATGGCGTTTTCTTTGAGTTGTGCCATTTCAGCGTCCAATTGCTTTTCACGGGCTATTAAACGAGCTTCAACTTCTTTTTCACCAGAGACTAAGATGTTTTGCGCTTGGGTTTTGGCGTCCGCTACAATCTGTTCAGCTTCTGCGAGTGCATTTTTATGCTTTGTTTCAAATTCATTAGCTTGGGCGAGCGCTTCTTTGTTAAGTTTTTCGGCCTCTTTAATTTGCGCACGGATAGAGGCGATATAGGCATCAAGCATATTGGTGATGCTGGTTTTACCTTTGAAATAAACAATGGCGACAAATCCAAGAAATGAGATTGTCACCCAAGTGTAAGGGTCTGAGAATATATCTAACATGTTCTACGCGGCCTTTTTGCTTTTGGTGGCAGTGGATGAAGTGCTTAGCAATTTTTCAGCAAAGGCTTTGGACAATGCTTTTGATTCAGCTTCTAAGTCTTTGATAATGTCAGCGCGTTTTGTTTCGTATGATTTCATGAATTGATCACGTTTTTTGGCAAACACGTCACGTTGTGCATTTTCTGCCATTGCAAGTTTGGCGGCAATTTCGCCGCGTGCTTTTTGAGCTGTCTCAGATGCTTTTTTGTGAGCATCGCTCATGCTTGTTTCATATTCGTCTTGGAGGACGCGCGCTTTTTCATTCAATGCGCCAGCTTCTTGAAGCTGACCACGAACATGATCGTCACGGCGTTCGATAGAGGTCGCAATTTGCGGGATAACCATGTTGCGCACGAAAAAATACACGAACACAAACATGATAAATAGCCAGAAAAGCTGGCTAGGGGCTGTTTCCACGTTAAATTGTGGCAAGGCACCACCAGACTCGTCGGCGTGTTGCTCTGTGGCCGCCAATGCCGCCACAGGTACGTAAGATAATAAAAGTGCTAAAATAAAGCGCATTTATATGATTAACCAAACATAATGATCAGAGAGATAACGAGGGCGAAAATCGCCAAAGCTTCTGTCAAAGCGAATGTTAGGAAGAATTTTTTGTCCAATTGCTCTGCCGCAGATGGGTTACGACCAACCGCATTGTTATAAGAGGCAAAGATTAAACCAAGGCCAATACCAACACCTAAGATAGGTAGTAGGGCTAGGGCTGATGCTATGAGTTTTGCTGATTCAAGATCCATTTTGTAGTTCGTCCTTTCTTGTGACGGGTAGTAATAAAGTTATAGTTCGGTTATTGGTGTGTTCTTGGTAGAGGATGTATCAAAATTAATGGTGGAGTTCAACCGCATCTTTAAAATAAATACATACTAAAATCGCAAACACATAAGCTTGTAGTGCCGCCACTAATGCCTCCAAAGCATAAATGGCGATGTTAAAGAACGCAGGGACGAGGCCAAGGCCAATACCCATCATAACGCTAAAGCCTGCAAACACCTTCAACACAAGGTGACCAGCCATCATGTTTGCGAACAAACGAACGGCTAATGTAACAGGGCGGATAAAATAAGAAATAATTTCGATAGGGATCACAAGCGGTTTTAGAAATAATGGCACGCCAGGAGGGTTGAAGATCGTGA
>JBBKXB010000103.1:0-3774 GCA_037969255.1 Bdellovibrionales bacterium
TCTGCCGATGATTGCAAAGCCATGGACGAACTTGTCCTTGTGGCTAACTGCGCCCTAACAACCAGCCCTGTGTCATCTTTGATGGGACAGAGTGGATCAGGTAAAGATATTTGTGGCAAATTCCCTAACACGGTGACACTTGTACAACTTTTACGCTAAATAACCTCTAGCATCATCCCCACTATTTGATCTATGCTTTTAGCATGGATCATACTGCTAATACTCTAGAATCTATTCACATTCATGGCGTGAGCGTTGGGGAGATGCAATCCACAACCTCACTTGTGTCTAAATTGCTCGAGTCGTTCCCAAAGAAAAAAATACTTATGACGTGCTGGACAAAAACGGCGCTCGGCTTAGCGACCAAGTTATACCGAGATAATCCGCGCATCACTGTTGATCGGCTTCCGCTTGATTTGCCTTGGAACCATGGCGCATTTTACAAAAAACATAATGTAAAAGCCGCGATTTGGATTGATAGCGAGATTTGGCCTGGATGGCTCATGGCGATGAAATCACGTAAAATTCCATGTCTTTTAATCAATGGGCGCATGTCCGAGCGTTCATTCAAACGCTGGTCAAAATTCAAACCCGTTATCAAGAAAATATTAAGCTGGTATGCGCGCATTGATGCTCAAAGTGCAATGGATGCGAAGCGATTCAATGAATTGGGCGGCACTGCCAATGTCCAATCTGTAAACCTAAAATATTTACGCCCTGCCAGAGATATCAACCAAGAGCATTTGAAAAAATTCCGCGCCTCAATTGGCGATCGCCCTGTTGTTATGCATGCCTCGACACATGAAGGCGATGAAACCATGGCTTTTGAAGTCCATCAAGCCCTCAACAAACAATATCCTAATATTCTCTCCATTGTGGTGCCACGCCATCCACATCGTGCGCCTGAGCTTATGACCGAGGCGTTATCAAAGCATTTATTGGTTCAATTGCGCTCAGATAGCGAAGAAGTTGCGAAAGACACTGATATTTTCATGGGTGATACCATAGGCGAAATGGGTTTATTCTATGCTTTATCCACCGTGGCCATCATGGGCAAAAGCTTTAATCCCAATCATCAAGGCGGACAAAACCCAATAGAGCCAGGTCAATTAAACGCCACTATTATATGCGGGCCCTATATGACCAATTTCCCAGGAATTATGGCTGATTTTCGCGAGGCCGAAGCCTTGGAAGAGGTTAAAGACAAAGAAGCACTCATTCACATGATTGATATTTTCTTGTCTGAACGTTCTTATCAAACGCGACTGGCCGACAACGCATCAAGCTTGTGTGATAGCAAATTGGCAAAAGGCCCCGCATATTTGACAGATATAGTTGACTTTATCAAAGCAAAACTGGCCTAATCACGTCTGTGATGATCAGCCTCAAACAACCTTCTTACTGGCATAAAAATAGCGAAAAACCCTATAGCTGGTTTTTCCTCATTGGATTGTCTTATTTCTATCAAGGCGTAACATGGCTCCTACAAAGCTTAAAAGCGCCCGTCACCCTCACTGCGCCAAGTGTATGCGTGGGTAATGCCATCGCTGGAGGTGCGGGAAAAACACCCACTTTGATTGCACTTGCTAAATTACTTGATCCTGAAAAAATCGTTTTTTTAACGCGCGGTTATGGTGGATCCATCAAAGAGCCAACCGATGTATCGCAAATTCATACACATAAAGACGTTGGTGATGAGGCATTGCTCTTGTTCCAAACAGCGCCCGTGATCGTGGCGCGTGACCGCGTGTTGGGCGCCGAAGTGGCGCGCGACTTTTATCCCGATCGCATCATTTTAATAGATGATGGATTACAAAACCGTCATTTTCGCGCATGGCTTAATATTCTCGTTTGGGATGACTTTGGTATAGGCAACGGATTAACAATGCCTGCAGGGCCCCTTAGAGAGCCTTTGGAGCGCCTATTACCCAAATGTGATGCCGTGATAAACCTTAATACTAAAGAACCTCTTAATGCCCCACTCACAGCATTTTTAGCCACTGCGCGCATTCCAGAAAAATTAACAGACATCACCGTTAAAGCTTTTGCTGGTATAGGTCGCCCCGAAAAATTTGAACAATCTCTCCTGAGCAACGGCTGTATCATTGAAGAGTTTAAAAAATTTCCTGATCATCACCGCTATACCATTGATGATGTCAAAACGATCATAGATACAAAAACGCCCGTTTTAACCACGGAAAAAGACTGGGTTAGATTGCCCAAAGCCGCACGAGATAAAGTGGTTGCGGTGCCTTATAATCTCCATTTTGACAATCCCAATGCCATGAAAGCGTTTTTATCAGAACGATTAACCACATCATGAAGATGATTTCCTATTTTTTGCAAGCCGCACTTTTAAAACTCATATTTATTGTGTTTACATTCATGACACCAAAGATGGCGTCAAAGCTTGGCGGTGAAATTATGGTCTTGATCTCGAGTATCTTACGCCGACAAAATGAGCATGCCTTCCAAAACCTATTTCTCATTTATCCAGACAAAACAAAACAAGAAAAACATACTATTATCAAAGAGATGTGGCGCAATGTTGGCATGAATTTAGGGGAATACCCCCACCTTAAAAAAGCGTTTGAAGGGCACTCAGATTTTAAAATTGAGATTACAGGTAAAGAGTATTTAAACGGTTCAGATAAACCAAATGTTTACATTTCCGCGCATACAGGCAACTGGGAAATATTGCCCTTGAGCGTTGCCAAGCTTAAGCGCCCCTTTTATTCACTATACAGACCGCCCAATAACCCATTCATAAGAGACGAACTTGACAAACTCCGTACGTTAAATGGCATTCTACCTGATGCATATACCAAAGGTCAAAAAGGTCTTGTCTCGCTTGCACGGCACGTTAAACAAGGCGAAGACATTGGTATATTGCTTGATCAACGCCATTCAGGGGGTGAAAACGTACGTTTTTTCGATCATGATGTTGATGCCAGCTACGCCCCCGTTGATCTTGCGCTTAAATATGACGCCAATATTATTCTAGGGCGCATAATCCGCCACGATGCCTGCGCGTTCACACTTGAAATTTTACCACCCTTGGACACAAAAACACGTACACGTACGGATATCATGCAAGACATTTATGATCATTATGAGGTATGGATCAACGAATACCCCTCGCAATGGTTGTGGATGCATAGACGATGGGGCAAAAACATATGATCTTTGACCTAAACAAGCCTGCACCGATTATATTGCTTATAAACCCACAAATGGGAGAAAATATAGGGATGTGCGCACGTGCCATGCTTAATTGTGGCCTTACCGAATTGCGCATTGTCGCACCACGTGATGGCTGGCCTAACGTAAAGGCCAATGCAGCGGCTAGCGGTGCGGACGACGTCATTAAAAATGCCAAAATATATGAGACGGCGACCGATGCCATCGCGGATTGCCATGAAGTTATAGGCACCACCAACCGTCCACGCGACATGGTTAAACCCGTTTATACTGCCAACAGCGCCGTACACGTGATGAAATCCATCCTTGATAATGACTATAAAGTGGCCATCATGTTTGGCCCTGAACGTACAGGTCTTGAAAACGAGGATATATCGCTTTGTAGCTCCGTTATGAGCATTCCACTCAACCCTGATTTCGCGTCTTTAAATTTGGCTCAAGCCGTTTTGGTGACGGGTTACGAGTGGGTCACGCAAACACAATTCAAAGATGCCCCAAAGCATGTTGAAAAAACAGGAAATTCTGATTGGATCACACAAAAAGACTTAACCTACTTTCTTAAGAGATTAAATC
>JBBKXB010000104.1:0-12000 GCA_037969255.1 Bdellovibrionales bacterium
ATTATATATACTGTAAATTTTATATATTTACTTGTTAATTGTGTAAACGGGTGTGGCATGGCACGCACCAAATTGATCGTGATTGCATGGTTTATCTTTGCCACAGGCGGCTAGAGCCAGTGGCAAAGAGAGCGTTATTATTATAGCGAACGTTTTAACCATTATTATTTGTTCATGCCGTCCATTTTGTCGCTATGCATGGCACATTCGCCACCTTTACAACAATCCATTTTTTTACCATTTGATGGCATGTACGCGCATGCGCTCAAAGCAAGTGGGGCTATTAATAGAGCAAGAAGAGGTAATTTTTTCATAGTTTATCCTTTGATTGAATTTTAAATACGATCATAAGTGTAAAGCAAAAACCGCCCCTTACAAGGGACGGTTGTTTTATAATTCTTTAAAGATAGTAAAAGTAAGGGGGTGGGTTACATACCCATTCCACCCATGCCGCCCATATCAGGCATAGAAGAGCCTTTGTCTTCTTTGACATCGGTGATCATAGCTTCGGTTGTGATCAAGATGGAGGCCACAGAAGAGGCATCCAATAATGCAGAGCGCACAACTTTCACAGGATCAATGATACCGGCTTTGACAAGATCGCAATATTTATCGTTTTGCGCGTCATACCCAAAATCAAGATCTTTTTGGTCAAGCAATTTTCCAACCACGACTGAACCTTCTGTGCCTGCGTTTTCAGCAATTTGGCGTACAGGGGCTTGTGTGGCTTTGCGGATGATATCAATGCCAACTTGTTGGTCATTATTGTCACCTTTTAGTTTTGTCAAAGCTTGACCTGCATATAGTAATGCCGTTCCACCGCCCGCAATCACGCCTTCTTCAACGGCTGCTTTTGTGGCATGGATCGCATCATCAACGCGGTCTTTTTTCTCTTTAACTTCAACTTCTGTTGAACCACCGACGCGGATCACAGCAACACCGCCAGCCAATTTGGCCAAACGCTCTTGCAGTTTTTCGCGATCATAATCAGATGACGTGTCTTCGATTTGCGAACGGATTTGACCGCAACGCGCTTCGATATCTTTTTTCGCGCCTGCACCGTCAACCAAAGTCGTGTCATCTTTTGTGATGCGCACTTTTTTAGCTGTACCGAGCATGTCGATTGTGACGTTTTCCAATTTGATGCCCAAATCTTCGGACACAAGTTGTGATTTTGTCAAAATCGCCATGTCTTCAAGCATTGCTTTACGGCGATCACCAAAACCAGGGGCTTTAACAGCTGCCACTTTAAGGCCGCCACGAAGTTTGTTCACCACAAGCGTAGCCAAAGCTTCACCTTCGATGTCCTCAGCAATGATCAACAAAGGACGACCAGATTGAACCACGGCTTCAAGAACAGGCAGCATTGGTTGTAATGATGATAGTTTTTTCTCGAACAATAAAATGTATGGCGCTTCAAGCTCGCATGTCATTTTCTCAGAATTTGTTACGAAATAAGGAGAGATATAACCGCGATCAAACTGCATGCCTTCAACAGTTTCAAGAACCGTTTCAAACGCTTTGTTTTCTTCAACAGTGATGACGCCTTCTTTGCCAACTTTTTCCATGGCTTTGGCGATCATTTCACCAATTTCTGTGTCGCCATTGGCTGAGATTGTACCGATTTGTGTGATCTCTTTGTTACCTTTGACTGTTTTGGCACGTGATTTAAGATCTTCCAAAATCGCTGTTACGGCTTTATCCATACCGCGTTTGATGTCCATTGGGTTCATACCAGCGGCTACGGCTTTGTTACCCTCACGAGCAATGGCTTGTGCCAATACTGTGGCGGTTGTTGTACCATCACCAGCGTGATCGTTTTGCTTGCTGGCAACTTCGCGGATCATTTGTGCGCCGATGTTTTGCATGTTGTCTTGCAATTCGATTTCTTTGGCAACGGTTACGCCGTCTTTAGTAGAGCGAGGCGCGCCATAAGATTTTTGAATAAGAACGTTACGTCCCTTTGGTCCAAGTGTGACTTTCACGGCGTTGGCGATTAAATCAACACCCGCCATGACATTGTCACGTGCATCGGTTGAAAGTGTGATATTTTTAGCTCCCATAATAGTAAGCTCCTTTTTAAATTGATTAAATATGAATTAAGCGGCCAAAATGCCCATAATGTCGGATTCCTTCATGACGAGTAATTCTTCGCCATCAAGTGATACTTCAGTGCCAGACCATTTCGTGAATAACACGCGGTCACCGGCTTTGACGTCAAGCGGTGTAACTTTACCGTTTTCGTCACGTGTTCCAGAACCAACGGCAACAACTTCGGCTTCCATAGGCTTTTCTTTAGCGGTTTCAGGAATAATGATCCCACCAGCGGTTTTTTCTTTTTGCTCTAGACGGCGTACAAGAACGCGGTCATGTAATGGACGAAATTTCATCTCTTTTAACTCCTTAAAAGTCAGTTTGTTTATAGGTAATTCGTTGTGACGTGTTTTTTACAAAGGCACGCTATTACCGAACATATATAGCCATACGAGAGATAACGTCAATTGGATTAAGATTCTTTTAAACTTTTTTGTGGTATAATGAAAATATGAACGAATTAGAGCACTATTTTGGGCAAGGATCGCAACTCGTGACGTTAAATGTCACATATTATCGTCCTGATCACAATTGGCTATTACAAGATTTTATCTGGCAAACATTAGATGTGGTGCCCAGTCTGCCGCGCGTGCAACAATTTCTAGAGTTCTGGAATGACAATATAGAGGCCGCGATTAAATCTGCCGAAGTGGCCTTTATGCTCCCAAGTGGACGCCCGCATATTATGGTGCCAGTGTTTGATGGTGTGGTGGATTAATGATCAAAAGCAGGATGTGTGTATACTTCAGGCGCACCTTTTCTAGAACGATCAACAGCTAAAAAGGTCTCTGGGCTCACAATCGAGATACTACCGCATTTTGTATATAATAATGTCATGTCATCAAAGAATATATGCTCTAGCATTTCTTCTGAATAATCTGGCATTTGTGCCATAGCGACACCTCTCGCAAATGAGGCGCTAACTGTATCGCCATACATTATGATACCCAAAGGCTCGTATTCACCATTCCCCAAGTGGCTATGCACATGCGTACTACCGCATTTATTCGGCAAAATGTGTGTTCGAGGATTGAAAGTTTTAACCAATTCAGGTGCTAGAGTCATGGGTTTGTATAAGTCTTTTAAATTAAGTTCCGTTGAATCTTTGACACCTTCTACTGAAAGAGCCCTACAAAGGTTGATTAAGTTAAGCGCCGTAAAATGCTGAAGTGCGTAATGTGGGTCATCGCGACCACCAAAAGAACCAAAATTGTGTGTCATGTCCATGCATTATGGTATAACTATATGCCTATTAGATGTAAAGCGAAAAAGTTATTTTAGCGGGCGCAATGTTGGGAAATTAATCACGTCACGGATATTGGTCGTATCGGTCAAAAGCATCGCGAGACGATCTAAACCCATACCTAGCCCTCCCGTTGGTGGCATACCAAATGACAAAGCTGTGATAAAATCTTCATCCATTTGATGCGCCTCTGAATCGCCAGCTTCATAATTTTCCATTTGCATTTCCAAACGACGGCGTTGTTCGGCAGGGTCATTTAACTCGGAAAACCCATTCCCGACTTCCCAACCATTAATAAAGCTCTCAAATCGTGATGTTAATCGCGGTTCATCATCTTTTTGTTTAGAAAGCGGAGAAATATCAAGCGGATGGTCAATGATATGACACGGCGCGGATAATGTGTCCTCAACAGTTTCTTCAAATAACAAATTAATCACTTCGCCCCAACGCATACGCGGTGGCACTTTGAAGCCTTTATCTTTGGCGGCTTTGCGGGCCTCCTCGTCCGTTTCAATCGCCATAAAATCAATGCCTGTTTTGTCTTTGACGGCTTCGGGCATAGAGATACGAGGCCATGGGCCTGTTGTTTCAAATTCTTGGCCTTGGTAGGTCATTATGCTTGAACCGTTAAGTTTTGTGTTCAAATGCTCAACCGTGCCCTCGACAATCGCAATCATGGTTTCGCGTGTGGCGTAGAGTTTGTATAGTTCAAATGTCGTGAACTCAGGGTTATGTTTGATCGAAATGCCTTCATTACGGAACAAGCGCCCAATTTCAAACACACAATCGTTAAACCCACCAACCATAAGGCGTTTGAGGTGCAATTCTGTGGCAATGCGCAAGTAAAATTGGCTATCAAGCGCGTTATGATGGGTCGTAAACGGTTCAGCTGCTGCGCCGCCGTGAATGGCGTGTAGTATAGGTGTTTCAACCTCAATACCTTCCCATTTTTCTTGGAGGTAACGACGTAAATAATCGGTCATCCGCGCCCGTTTTTTAAGCGTGTTGAGTGAATCCTCGTTCACAATCAAATCAATGTAACGTTGGCGATAACGCGTCTCAATATCCGTTAACCCGTGGTGTTTTTCAGGCAAGGGTGACATGGTTTTGGTCAACACGGTAATCTCGACACAGCGTATAGAGAGTTCACCACGAGGCGTTCTGCGGATCACACCCCGCGCACCAATAATATCGCCCAAATCAAGATTGTCTAAAATCGACTGAAATTTTTCGGGAAGACTATCTTTATGGCAGAACACTTGGATTGTCCCACTTGTGTCCATGACATCAATAAACATGCCATTGTTGCGCATCGCCATGATACGACCAGCCACAATAACCTCGTCCGTTGTTTCCGTACCATCGGTCAATTCGGCGTATTTATCTTGAAGATTTTTGGCCTTGGCATTAGGAGAAAACTTCTCAGGATAAGGGTTCACACCCAAATTACGAAGGTTTTGTAATTTGACTTTACGGGCTTCAAATGGATCGGTTGTCGACATCTTTATATTCCTTGGTTTAATGTAGAGTTTATGAAACATAAGAATCATGCCCGAGGCAATGCACTTTTTATCATTTTAATTGCGATTGCGTTATTCGCAGCGTTTACGGCCGCGGTCACAAGCTCCAATTCAGGTGGTGGCGGTGAGCAAGCGGGCTTTTTCGCCATCAGCGCCACACAGATCATGCGTTATGGCTCCACAGTTAAATCCGCAGTGGATCAGCTCCGCCAACAAGGCATCAGCGAAAGTGACATTAGTTTTGCTAATGATGCTGTCTCTGGTTATGGCACGGTTGGCACTAATCCCAGCGCCGAAGTGTTTGATATTGACGGCGGGGGTATAACCTATGAAGCACCAAACGCGAATTGGTTTGACCCGCTTTTAACCGCGCAAACAGGGTATGGGACATGGATATTTACGGCGCGCAACATGATTTACAATGTGGGCACACCTATGGGTTCGGCCTGTAGCGCTACGAACTGTAGTGAATTATTAGCAATTTTGCCTTACATCAAAAAAGAGATATGCGAGCAAATTAACAAGAGTGTAAACATTGAAGGCATCCCTGCAGATGTTTCAGTGGTTAATTTTACTGAAAAATTTGATGGTTTTGATACGGGATCAATCATAGGGATTGGTTCTAACACAAGCAGTGAGCCAGCAGGACAACGATCATTTTGTATTGAAGGTGGCGGTACGCCACCAAGCGGTTCATATCATTATGTTCATGTGTTGATCGCACGATAAATGAGTGGATCAAAAGCTGATTTTGCGGCGTTAGGGCGTTATGGATCGAAAACCGTTCTTGTGACCCGAGATGGTGAAGTGGTAGATAAAGCGGACAAGGTTCTTCTATTGTTTCGACCATCGTTCCATGATCATCCTATTTTACAAAATCCACACACTAAAATATACGATTTAGCGGGTCTATGGGCCTTTCTAAAGCCGACCCAAAACGTACCACCCACCATTTGTTCAATGTCTTCTGATAACGCCAAGAGCGCTGAGGAATCAGCGGTTTCGTGCTTTTCTATACTTGATGAATTAATGGGTCATTACGAAGCCAATCGCAAAACGATTGACCCATACCTCCGTTGGTTGGTTTCCCAAGGGAGTCACTACCAGTGGCCATGGTTAGATTTCCTTAAAGTGGGTCAAAAGAGCACCAAAAAGCTAGATGTATTAGATATTATAGATAACTTAGAAACGGTTCAAGATGTGAATATTGAGCCTGAAGTGCGTGATATTGAGCCTCAAAATTTTCGCCCTAGTCAAACTATTTACTATGACACGGTGGCACAATTTCTTGATCCTAAAACGGGTCAAAAATCCTTGCTTGCGCAAGGGGGTACTGGTGTGGGTAAAACCAGAGCCTATCTCTCCGCAGCTCTTAAAACCAAAGAACCCATCTGGGTCTCTACATTTACCAAAACACTTCAACAGCAAGTGCAGAGCGAGGCTATGGATGTCCTTGGCGCGACGTCTGCTATTCGTAAAGGACGAGGTAATTACCTTTGTCTAAAAGTCTTTAAGCAAATGATTGATAACATCGCCATTCTATCTGATGGCACGCAACATGTGGCGCTCATGACAATGATGCGTTGGGTTGCCGTAACAGAAGCTGGTGACGTTTCGGGGGGTGATTTCCCAGCGTGGATTGCGCAATTATACGGGCGATCACACACAACATATACAACGGATCGTTTTCGAGATTGTAATTATCAAGGGTGTCCCTTTTTTGAAAAATGCTTTGCCGAAACCGCGCGCGTGAAAGCCGATCAGTCAAATTTGGTGGTCACCAACCATGCGATGATCGCGTCACTTCTGCATTATCGCCCTGAAAGCCTACCAAAGACACTTATAATGGATGAGGCGCATCATGTCGCGGGTGTTATGGATGATACATTTCAAACTGGTTTCTCAGCTTTGTCAGTTCATCGGATGAGTTTGTTCTTATACGGTACTAAAGCAAACGAGAAGCGCAAGGGGAGGCGCGGGTTTTTAAACAACTTACGCGATCATTTGGACAAAGACGATCATGCATATATCAGCGATCTCTCTCGTGTTGGCCAATTTTTACAATTTAATCATGTTGAGCACGCGAGCATAGAGAATTATTTGACCCTAATTTTCGAGGCGGTTCAAAATAACCAAGGCCGTTTTAAGTCATCTTTTGATAGTGAAACAGAACGGCATAATCTTCCGCACCCATCTCAAAATTTGATTGATCGATTAACGTCTCTTTTTGATGCGTGTTATAAGCTCATTAAGCAGATGGAATTGCGTGAAAAAGAAGCCAATGACGGTGACGATGAAAACGGTTCGTCTGATCCTTTTATTGACACAAAAAAATTACTATTTGAGCGTGCTGTTCTCCTTCCACTTAGGGGGTGGATAACTCAATTTGAACAAATGGAATATGACCTGCCAAGCAATATTATCGAGTGGGGCGCGATTAAACGCCAAGATGGGCAGGTTAGTGACCATGGTATATACCGCGCGTTCCTCGATCCGCTCAAAGCATGGCATAATATGAGTGAAACCAGCATTAATAAAACTATTTATACAACTGCGACACAAACCACAGGTTTGGATGATATTTGTGATAATAAAATTGAAGTAAACTCGCCATTTGATTATATAAACCATTCAAAAATAATAGTTTTACAAGATGTGTCCGTCAAATCACCTTCGGAGGTGGGTCAAGCCATTGCCAATCTATCAATGGCCTCTCAAGGAGGTGCTTTGGGTGTTTTTACGGCTATTTCAAATCTTAGAGCGGCGCATCAATATATCAGTGAAAATCGGAGTGAAATTGACCTAAATCTATTGGCACAGCACATAGATCCCATTGATATTGGCACATTAATCAATATATTTAAGCATGAACCACGCAGCTTATTGCTTGGTACGGATGCCATAAGAGATGGCGTCGATATACCTGGTAAAGCTCTTCAACTCATGATGTTTGATCGTGTGCCATGGTCGCGGCCCAATATGGTTCATAAAGCGCGTATGCAGCATCATGGCGGTCGTCATTACGAAGAAGATCAGGTGCGGTTAAGATTGCGCCAAGCCTATGGTCGCTTGATCCGTTCTGAGACGGATAAGGGCATCTTTATTATGCTCGATAGTAAGTTGCCATCGCGTTTATATGATGCGTTCCCGCAAGGGGTCAGTATTGAAAAAATGACCCTTGATAAGGCGGTTCAAGTCGTAAAAGAATTTTTATAAATTTAGGCTGCGTTATTCTCGGTCAAATTTTCAGCTAGAATGGTACAGTGATGTTGTCCAACATCGGCAAATCCAGCTTCAACTTTAAACACACGTGGTTTCATGCCTGGTTGATGCACCTCAATGTCCCCTGCGCGCAGTGATGTGATCAAGGGCATGTGAAGCGGAAGGGCGGTAAAATCGCCCTCACGACCAGGGATAATAACGGCGCTGGCCTCTCCATCAATGACGGATTGGTCAGGCGTTAATAATCTAAGGTGAAAGTTAGAGGCCATTTAAATTAAGCCGCTTTCTTTTCAGCGTCCGCCATCTTAGCGGCTTTTTCGCGTGCTTCATCAAGTGTACCCACCATATAGAAGGATTGTTCAGGCATATGATCAACGTCACCATCCACAATCGCTTTAAAGCCTGCGATGGTGTCTTGGAGATCAACAAATGTCCCTGGTGTGCCTGTAAACACTTCTGCAACATGGAACGGCTGTGACAAGAAGCGTTGAATTTTACGCGCGCGTGCCACAACAAGTTTATCGTCTTCAGATAATTCATCCATACCAAGGATAGCAATAATGTCTTGCAAGGCTTTATAGGTTTGAAGTGTTTGTTGAATGCGTGTGGCCACATCATAATGCTCGGCGCCCACAACTTGTGGATCCAAAATACGTGATGATGAATCGAGCGGATCAACCGCAGGATAAATACCAAGCTCGGCAATTTGACGTGATAGAACTGTTGTCGCATCCAAGTGAGCAAATGTTGTGGCTGGCGCAGGATCAGTCAAATCATCCGCAGGCACGTAAACGGCTTGAACCGATGTAATCGATCCTTTTTTCGTTGATGTAATGCGTTCTTGCAAAGCACCCATGTCAGTCGACAATGTTGGTTGGTAACCCACAGCAGAAGGGATACGACCCAATAAAGCCGAAACTTCCGCGCCCGCTTGTGTAAAGCGGAACACGTTATCCATAAAGAATAGAACGTCTTGACCCTCAACATCACGGAAATACTCGGCCATTGTCAAACCAGTTAAGGCAACACGCGCACGCGCTCCAGGAGGTTCATTCATTTGACCGTATACAAGTGCCGCTTTTGATTTTTTGCTGTCGCCGCGTGTGATAACGCCAGATTCCATCATTTCGTGATAAAGATCGTTACCTTCACGCGTACGTTCACCAACACCCGCAAACACGGATACACCGCCATGCGCTTTTGCGATATTGTTAATCAATTCCATGATTGTCACAGTTTTACCAACACCGGCACCACCGAACAAACCAATTTTACCACCTTTGGCATAAGGGCAAAGAAGATCGACAACTTTGATACCTGTTACAAGCTGTTCAGTTTCTGTGGCTTGATCCACGAACGCAGGCGCTTCGCGGTGAATAGGGTAATATGTGTCAGATTCAACAGGGCCAACTTCATCAATGGGTTGACCAATAACATCCAAAATACGACCCAATACGTTAGGACCAACGGGCACAGTAATAGGAATACCCAAATCAGTCACGGCTTGACCGCGTGTTAAACCATCTGTGGAGTCCATAGCAATGGCACGCACTTCGTTGTCACCCAAATGCTGAGCAACTTCTAAGGTTAGTGTTTTACCGTTATTTTGAGTTGTCAAAGCGTTCAAAATCGCAGGAATTTGACCGTTCGGGAACGTCACATCAACAACCGCACCCAAAATTTGGGATACTTGGCCTTCTGCTAATTTATTCGTTGTCTTTTTTGTTGCCATTTTTAGAGGTCTCCTTGAGGTTAATATCTTTATTAAACGGCTTCCGCGCCGCTGATGATTTCGATGAGTTCTTTGGTGATATGCGCTTGACGCGCACGGTTATAAGAAAGTGATAATTTGTTAATCATGTCACCCGCGTTACGCGTGGCGTTATCCATGGCTGTCATACGCGCGGCTTGTTCGCCTGCATTGCTATCAAGCATTGCGCCATAAATCTGAATGCCCAAATTACGCGGTAAAATATCGCTTAAAATTGTTTCTTCATCGGGTTCAAACTCAACCGCGCCTGTACCAGCATCACTATTGTCGTTGCCATGTGGTAATTGGAAAGGAATGAGTTGGAGCATGGATGGGTTTTGCACCAACACAGATTTAAATTCATTATAAAATAATGTCACAACGTCATATGATCCGTCATTAAATTGATCAATGATGTTTTTGGATACATCGCTCGCAGTTGAAAATTCGTAATCACCAACTTCTTTTGTATCAATGATGATGTCGCTATAGTCGCGGCGCAGAGCTTCTTTGGCTTTACGACCAATTAATGCCAATTTTACAGTTTTATTCTCTTTGCGAAGCTTTGAGATTTGTTCGCGCACGTAACGCACCAAGTTACCGTTAAATCCGCCGCACAAACCGCGATCAGAAGACACAATCACGAATAAATGGGATTGCTCTTTACCTGTACCCGTGAGCAAAGCTGGTCCTTGAGTGCCCTGAGGCATTGACCCAGCAAGGCGTGACAAAATCGAGGCCATACCCGCCGCATAAGGTTGTGCAATTTGTGCTTTTTCTTGAGCTTTACGCAATTTGGCCGCAGCCACCATTTTCATGGCTTGCGTGATTTTCCGTGTGTTCTTAACGGAGTCAATCTTATCGCGATATTGCTTTAAGCTAGGCATTTTAGATTAAGCAGCCTTCGTTGTTTTTGTTGCGTTGTTTGATTTGAATTGATCACGCGCTGAGGAGATCACTTTTTTCAAAGTGTCTTCAGTTGCGTCAGTCAATTTTCCATCTTTTTCGATTGTATCGAGTAAATCTTTTGAAGATGTACGGAGTTTTTCAAGTAAAAATGCTTCAAACGCTGTGACTTGTTTCACATCAATATCATCCAAATAACCACGCACACCAGAGAACATGACGCATACTTGCTCAGGTACTGATAATGGTGAGTATTGAGGTTGTTTCAAAAGCTCGGTTAAACGCGCACCGCGAGCCAGCAATCTTTGTGTGGCTGGATCAAGGTCAGAGGCGAACTGAGAGAAAGCCTCCATTTCGCGGAACTGAGCCAATTCAAGCTTAATCGAACCAGACACTTGTTTCATTGATTTGACTTGCGCGGCAGACCCAACACGAGACACTGAGTTACCAACTGAAATCGCAGGGCGGATACCTTTAAAGAACAAGTTTGTTTCCAAGAATATCTGGCCATCTGTAATAGAGATCACGTTTGTTGGGATATAAGCGGCCAAATCGCCCGCTTGTGTTTCAATGATAGGCAGCGCAGTTAATGAACCGCCACCTTCAGCATCGGACATTTTAGCCGCACGTTCAAGAAGACGTGAGTGAATGTAGAACACATCACCTGGATAGGCTTCGCGGCCTGGAGGACGACGTAAAAGCAGTGACATTTGACGATAGGCCACGGCTTGCTTTGATAAATCATCATAAACGATCAAGGCGTGCATACCGTTATCGCGGAAATATTCGCCCATTGTGCAACCTGTATAAGCTGACATGAACTGCATTGGCGCAGGGTCAGACGCTGTGGCTGATACAACGAGTGTGTATTCCATCGCACCGCGTTCTTCCACAGTTTTAACAATTTGCGCCACAGTTGAACGTTTTTGACCGATAGCCACGTAAATACAATAGTTCTTTTTATTTTCGTCTTTGCCTTTATGAGCTTCGCGTTGGTTCAAAATGGCATCAATCGCAACGGCTGTTTTACCAGTTTGACGATCACCAATGATAAGTTCACGTTGACCGCGACCAATTGGCACCAAACCATCAATGGATTTAATCCCTGTTTGCATTGGCTCAGATACGGATTGACGCGCAATAATGCCAGGCGCTTTAACTTCAACACGCGAGAATTTTTTATTTTTAAGTGGGCCTTTACCATCAATGGGGTTACCAAGACCATCAACAACACGTCCCAGCAATTCTTTACCCACCGGTACTTG
>JBBKXB010000105.1:0-23502 GCA_037969255.1 Bdellovibrionales bacterium
TAGCCGTAATCAACGCAGCGCAATTTGGCAGTACAGCAGAATTTGATTTAGATTTGCGCTACGCGCGTGGCGATGGGAATCCTGCTAAGCGGAATTATTGGCTCTCACTAACTTTAAAAGATGGCAATAGAGATGATCGCGATAAGCTTGCTGGTATAGCTCAAGATATATCTAGTCTTATTGGTCGTACTGTGGTCGTTAATCCTGTTTCAAAAGTGCCCGCGTCAAACGGTGCCAATGAAATGCGTTATAATCCAAAGTAAATATTAAGCGCTACGCGCAACCATTAATTTTTTGATCTCGGCAATCGCTTTGGCGGGGTTTAATCCTTTTGGACAAGTGCGCGTACAATTCATGATCGTGTGACATCTGTATAATTTAAATGGATCCTCGAGTTGATCAAGACGTTCGCCTGTGGCCTCATCTCGGCTATCGGCAATCCAACGATAAGCCATTAATAATACGGCGGGACCCAAAAAACGATCCGCATTCCACCAATAAGATGGGCAGGCCGTTGAGCAACAAAAGCATAGGATACAGGCAGATGCCTCATCAATGAGCGCTTGCTCCTCGGGGGTTTGTAAGCGTTCTTTGGACGGGGTTGCTGTGCCCGTTTTCATCCAAGGCTCGATGGATTCAAGTTGTGCATACACATGATTGAGGTCAGGCACCAAATCTTTGACCACGGGCATATGAGGCAATGGATTAATTTTGATCGTGCCCTTCACGCTATCCATGGCGCATAAGCACGCAAGCGTATTTTGACCATCAATATTCATCGCACATGATCCGCAAATGCCTTCTCGGCACGAACGGCGGAACGTCAATGAGCTATCGATATCATCCTTAATGTGAATAAGTGCATCAAGCACCATTGGCCCGCATTTTTCGGTATCAATTGTGATTTCGTCACGGCTCGGGTTTTCGCCTTTATCAGGATCATAACGATAGATCGAGAATGCGCGCGTATTTTTTGCGCCATTAGAGGCATCAATATTGCGTCCTTTTTGGACTTTAGAATGTTTGGGAAGGGTAAATTGAGCCATGGTTTTAATACACCCTTTCTTTTGGTGGAACGGCCTCAACCTCATCGGTTAATGTCGTGAGCGTTACAGGGCGAGAGCCAAGTTTAATTTTACGCGTGTCATTATTCATCCAAGCGGTTGAATGAACCATCCAGTCTTTATCGTTCCGATCTTGATAATCTTCACGAGCATGTGCGCCGCGCGATTCTTTTCGGTTTTGCGCGCTATACATTGTCACCGCGGCCTGCCCGAGTAAATTATCAAGCTCCAAAGTTTCGACCAAATCAGTGTTAAAAATCATGGAACGATCAGAAATACCAAGATTATCGCGCCCTGCAAACACTTTATCAATTTTCTTAACGCCTTCATCAAGCGAGTCTTGCGTGCGGAACACAGCGCAATGTTTTTGCATTGTTTTTTGCATGTCGAGGCGTAAATCAGCCGTGCGTGTTGAGCCAGATGCATGACGAATATTATCAAAGCGCGTTAATGGTTTGTCCGTGATGCCTTCGGGCAATGATTTATGGGCTTGACCAGCTTTCATAGTCTCAGAGGCACGAATGGCGGCGGCGCGCCCAAACACAACCAGATCAAGTAATGAATTAGACCCCAAACGGTTTGCACCATGTACCGATACACAGCCCGCCTCGCCAATCGCCATGAGACCATTGACTGTGCGGTTTGGATCGTCGCTCGTTGGGTTAACAACCTCACCATGTAGATTGGTTGGGATACCACCCATATTATAATGCACGGTTGGAAGCACTGGAATTGGGTTTTTATTAACGTCCACACCAGAGAATACGCGGGCTGTTTCGGCAATACCAGGAAGGCGAGAGGCAATCACATCCGCGCCAAGATGTTCAAGATGAAGATGGATATGATCGGACTCTTTGCCCACACCGCGCCCTTCGGCAATTTCAATGGTCATAGCGCGTGATACAACGTCACGAGAGGCGAGATCTTTGGCAGAAGGTGCGTAACGTTCCATAAACCGTTCGCCCTCGCTGTTAGTCAGATAACCGCCTTCGCCACGTGACCCTTCGGTGATCAAACACCCCGCGCCATAAATGCCTGTTGGATGGAATTGAACAAACTCCATGTCTTGGAGAGGAATGCCTGCGCGAAGTGCCATAGCACCGCCATCACCCGTACAAGTGTGCGCAGAAGTACAAGAGAAATACGCGCGTCCGTACCCGCCCGTGGCAAGTACGGTTTGATGTCCGCGGAAACGATGGAGTTTACCATCCTCAAGTGACCATGCCAGAACGCCATAACATTCATTGCCATCCATAAGGAGATCAACCACGACATATTCGATGAAAAATTCAGCCTTATGTTTCAGGGCTTGTTGGTAAAGCGTGTGCAAAATGGCATGACCAGTCCGATCGGCGGCGGCGCAAGTGCGAACGGCAGTGCCCTTACCATAATGGGTCGTCATCCCGCCAAACGGGCGTTGATAGATTTTACCATCTTTTGTACGTGAAAATGGCACGCCGTAATGCTCTAATTCATAAACTGCTTTTGGTGCATTTTTACACATATATTCAATCGCGTCTTGATCACCAAGCCAATCAGAGCCTTTGATTGTGTCATAAAAATGATAACGCCAATCATCCTCGCCCATATTACCAAGCGCGGCAGAGATACCACCTTGCGCGGCAACAGTATGCGAACGCGTTGGGAATACTTTTGTGAGGCACGCTGTTTTGAGGCCTTTTTCAGCCATGCCAAAAGTGGCGCGCAAACCAGCACCGCCAGCACCGACGACAACGACGTCATATTCGTGATCAATAATATCATAAGATTTAGACATGGATTCAGGCATATTTCATTAGCCTCCAAAAGCTATTTTTAAAATGGAAAAAAGTGTGGCTGCCATAGCGAGCCAATAAAGCAAATTAAGTGATAATAATTCTAATGTTTTGCATACAGGGTTGTGCACGTAATCTTCGATCACGATTTGCAAGCCCATTTTGGCGTGGGTGTAGGTTGAGATAATAAGCAATGAAAGCAAGATTGCGTTTTTAGGGCCAGAGAGCCAAAACACAAAATATTCCGGGCTATTGTCGATAAGCGTTATACCGTTTGCCACAAACCAAATAAGCAAAAGCACATTGGCAATGGCCGTGATGCGTTGCCATACCCAGTGATGGGCGCCGTGATGGGCGCTCCCTGTACCACGCGCTTTGGCAAGGTCGGTTTTTAATCCAGCGTTTCGAGATTTTAAAAGGTCATACATATTTGATTTATCCCAACACAGTCCAGATTTTAAAGATAAGGAAAAGGCTTAAAAGCGTGGCGAGTGATAGCAGTATATAGCTCAAACGATACGCATTTTTCAAATCCATCATAGCGCCTGCATCAAATACAAAATGGCGAAGGCCTGTGCATAAATGGTAGGAATAACTGATCGCAAATCCTGATAAAATCACAAGACCAAAAGTCGATGTCATAAATTGTGTGACACAGTAATAAAGGTCGGCATTATTGGCGGCACCATATAAAAGCGCGGATAAAATCACCAAACCAATTGTATTGGCTACGCCAGTGACGCGGTGAAGAATAGATGTGATGGATGTTAATTGCGGCGCGTAAATTTGTAGATGAGGGGACAGCGGACGCGGGCGTACGACTGTTTCGTCTTTTGATGATTTGGTTTCACTCATACATTTTTTATATAGCAATTTCGAGGCTTTTCAAAGAGCGAAATGCTTTTAAAACTTTGTGTGATCAATCATCGCCCACATTAACAATGTGTTTTTGTGGTTTGGGTTACGACGCACCCGTGACACATTAATCAAAGTATCACCAATAATTTCGGCGGGCGTGGCGTATTGCATATCAGATTCTGCGCTAATGAGGCGAATGGATGTATCGCTTCGCAAAGCTTTGGTGACCTCTGACGGTGTTGGTGCATTTTCATCATAAGTGAATGTTAAGCTCGCGCTAAGTCCTGTGAACACAGGCACAACGCAAGCACTGACTATAATTTTATCAATACCATCACATAGTTTTATTAATTCTGTTTGAATGCGATGTTCCTCGATGCTATCCCCGCGATCCGTGACATGACCTGCCACGGGTATCACGTTAAAGGCAATTTTTTTATCAAAAACGCCCGCATCCAAATCATCAGTCATTAAAAACTGTTTCACTTGGTTGAATAATTCATCCATGGCGTCTTGGCCAAAATAACTTGTGGGCAGTAATAACTCTGCATGTACTGATTTGGGCTTTTGCGGAAGACGAGCAATTATTTGTTCAATCATACGCGCCGTGGGTGAGGGCTGTATGATCAGTTTACCTGTTGCTGGTGCGTACACGGCATCTGGATCATCAATAAAATGACCTGTGAGATCAAGCACGTTTAAATCATCATCAAGATGTGTATCAGCAATATCAATGAACGCTGTTTTAGCTTCAGCCAAGACAACAAGCGCAGTTTTTTTATGCTGATGTGTTTTATAAGATGATATTTCAAATACGGGTATCACATCATCTTCACCGAAACTCATGGACGATGGTTTTGTGTCAATGGCCGTAATAACTTCGGCTTTGACACCGCGCTCAGCAAGCTCAGTTAAATATTGACGGGCGGTGGGGCTTTTTGCACCCAAAACTATATAGTGGATTGAATTCATAGTATGATCCTTTACACTGTTATATATGAGTGACGCAACCGACAATAAAGAGACAAACGATAAAGCAGGACAAGCGTCCTTTCTGGCCATGATTAGCCACGAGATCAGAACGCCCATGCAATCGGTGTATGGCATATTGGAACTCATTGGTGAAGAAACAAAAGAACAACGCATTTTAGATTTGCTCAGTACAGCCAAAACATCGGCCTCGGGGTTGCTTGAGATTTTGGATGATGTGCTTGATTTGGCAAAAATGGATGCCATGAAATTCGATTTGGATGATTACGAGGTGCCCGTGCGGATGCTGGCACGCGGTGTGAATGAAGCCTTAGAAGTTAAGCTTATTAACAAACCAGTCACTCTAAGAGATGAGATTGCCAGTGACGTGCCTTTTGTCATTCAAGGGGATCCAAAGCGTCTTCGTCAAATATTGATGAATTTGGTGGGTAATGCGGTGAAGTTCACCGCCAAAGGCTCTGTCACGATTAAGATTTTATCGGAAACACAGCATATTGATCGCAAAGCCCATCCAAACGCTTTACGCTGGGAAGTGGTAGATACAGGGATTGGTATACCCGATGCCGTACGTGGTAAACTCTTTGAAGCCTTTGAACAGGCCGATGGATCTACACAGCGCAAATTCGGGGGGACAGGGCTAGGTTTATCCATTTGTAAAAAACTTGTGGAGCTTATGGGCGGCATCCTTGGTGTGGACAGCGTTGAAGGCAAAGGGTCAACATTTTGGTTTGAAATACCCGTTAAAGAAGTGACCGAAGAAACAAGTATGGAGTCTCTGCCAAGTTTAGAAAATCTCTCTATTTTGGTGGTTGAAGACCATCCCATGGGCGCCAAAGAAATTGTTAACACTTTGAGTAAACGCGGTGCCAATGTTGAGCGTGCCACCACATTAGAAGAGGGGTTAGCTGCCATTCAATCGCGTCCTTTTGATATTGTGATGTCTGATCAAGGTTTGCCAGATGGTGAAGGATTAACCTTGCTTAAAGAAACGGCTCAACTGAGACCCGCGGCTGGTCTTATCATGTACACAGCGCGCGATGATTATGGGTTGCAATACTCCCTTAAGATATTGGGCGCATCTTACATGACCAAGCCAGCATCGCGTAAAGGTTTAGTCGAGGCTGTTTATGCGGCGGCGCGTGAGCGTGAGTATCAAAATCCGATGCAATCAACACATATTCTAATTGCAGAGGATACAGAAAGCGTTCGTGACATTATCAAAAGACAGCTTGAAATATTAAAAGTTGAGGTCACTTTTGTGGATAATGGCGCTAAGGCAGCGGCGCTCTTGCAAAAGAACATTTACGGTCTCGTTATTACAGATTTGCATATGCCCGAGATGGATGGCTACACGCTGGCCACTAAAATTCGTAATGATCAAAAAGCTGATCAACCGCGCCAACCTCTCGTGGTCATGACGGCTGATGTCCAATTATCACAACCTAATGTGTTTCGTGCGCACGGTTTTGATGAATGTCTTTTGAAGCCTGCTTCTTTGGGGCAATTGCGCCGTCTTTTAATACGATGGGGTATCACAGACGAAGTGCAACTTTTATCAGCTCAAGATAATGACTCAAAATCTGATGCGCCTAAACGACCTAACAATGATGCAAATTTAGTTGTTAAGTTGGGTGAAGCTGTTGATCTCAAATCATTGGAAAAGCAAATGGGCGTTCTTGATGCCTCAGCGGCCGACATGATGGATATGTTTGTCATGATGACAGAAGGCCTCATAAGTAAAATTGATCACGCTCAAGAAGAGAAAAACAACAAAGAATTACTTGAATTAGGGCATTCCTTAAAAGGGTCTGCACGCTCTGCGAGTTGCCTTCGATTGGGTAATTTAGCAGCTAACCTTCAAGATGCAGCCAATAATGGTGATGCGACTGAATCACTTGTGCGCGCGATCCAAGCGGAGTTCAAAGTCGTGAAAGCCGAAGTGAAGTTATTGCAAAAGGAATATTGTGATTAACACGCTGTGTTACGGATGACCCATACACGCCAGCATAAATAATCGGTTTCACACGGCGCAGTTTCATCAGAAATATAATCGGTTTCACATGAATTATACCCTGCGGCGGCCTTTAGCATAGCCTCACCTAAATAAGGGTCTGTCTTATCAGTTTTGACGAGTAAATACACACCATCAGTGACATTGTAATATTGAAGTTCATCAAATAAATTAGGAGACAAAGGGGCAAATTTTCCAGTTGAGCCGCCAAACATAAACGCATGATCATTGCTATCCCCTGGGTTACCAGGACATGATATGCCAGAAGCCACGTCACCCGCGACTTGTTTACCTGCGTCTAAATAGGTTGATGATGATGTGAGTGGGTAGGGGCTGTTATAACCTGTGTATTTTGTGGGGTTGCTCGTATCACCCTTGGGGTGTGTCAAAATACAATCTTGAATGGCGGCGCGATAAAATTCGATTTGAGATTTAAGTTGAGAGGCGACTTTGAAAGCATTTTGCGATCGGCTTTGTTGTGAGCTTGGTTCAATGAATGACATTGTGAGCGCACCAAGAAGAGCGATGGCTATAAGAATATATATGAGGGCAGATCCACGTGATTTCATGCACTCATTAGATCATAAAAAAAGAGGGCTGTCACAGCCCTCTTTTAAAATTCTTAAGTGTTTAGTTGAAGATTATCTTTCAACCAAAACGTGGTAGTAAGCATAAACATCCGTTGTTGTGCTGTAATCAATACACAAGAATGGTTGGCCATCTATCACAGAACCAGTGTCAGCAATTTCAGCCACAGTTGATGTTTGTGAGTAAGTGAACTCTTCAACTTGTTGCATAGTGGTAGCGCCAACAGTCAGTGGCAATGTTGTGCTCACTTCTGGGATTGAATCAACACCAAGTTCGTTGTTGATTTTAGCACAAATAGCGGCTGATACACCTGGAGCAATCGCAATAATGTCTTTACCGACATCACCGGAACCAGTCGCAGTCGCACCAATATCTTCGATACCAAAGTTACGTGTGAACACCCAACGTGCTGTTGAAGATGGTGTTAGTAATGCGTCTGTTGGTATGTAACCAAAGCTTGCACCACCACCGTCTGGATGGAAAACAGCCAAAGCTTGTTCACCAGCTGTCATAGTAGAGAACACAGAAGGCGGATCGAAGTTAAGTGTAGTAACATCCGTACCATCAACGATCATACGAAGGATAGCGGCCCGAAGACCGACAGGGTATTGACTTAGAACGGCGCTATTGACCAAATTGGTCTCAGAGCCAGCGTTACCACCGCCACCGCGCATTGATTGGGTTACGGCGTAAGATAGAGCCGCGAAGAGGACAACTGCCAATAAGATAAGGAATAAGATATTACCTTTTTCGTTTTGGCGACGTGTTTGCAAGTTCATGATGATTTTCTCCCTTTGAAACGTGCTTATTTTTGAAAAACTCATCTCCGTCACGGTGATTCGCTTGATTTAACTTCTAACTTTTTAACACTAAATACAGCATATAGGAAGGGCTTGTTGTCACTTTGTTGGCAATTTTTACCTTCGCAATAGCTCGTTAGTGTGATTTTGTACCCTGCGCCTAGGGACATTACGGAGTAAATACTCTGCATAAACGGCCCATAGAGCTTCTGATCGTTACTTGAAATTTGTATACCGCCTTCTTGAATTTTAAAGCTTATACCTTCGTATACTTTCTCAGTTACAGTAATTTTACTTTGAATTTCATCGGCTGATACTGGAATTTCATTAATATTAGGCACTTTTGGCACCACGGCCTCAGCTTTTAAGACATCGGCGCGTAATTTCGTAATATCTTCCGTTTTAATGTTGGCAAAAACAACGGCAATAGCAACGGTTGCCCATACGACACCTGCGGCAATTAGGATGGATTTAGAAACACGGTGTGGCATCGCATCTACAAATTCATCAATACCCTTAAAGCCTTCGCTACTGGCGAGGCGTTTTAAACGGTCAAAGTCAAATTTTTGGGCCATTATTGAGTCCCCATAATAATAACGCGTCCATCATCACTGATGTCACCCGTTGGTTTTGCGCTACGGAAGGCTGGATTGTCAGAAACGGCAATGGCTTGCGGAACAAGCGCTTGCCATTCAACACTGCCATTTTCTTTAAGTTCGTAACGTAATAAAATACCACCCGTTTCAAATAAAGCCTGATGCAATTCACGAGAACGAACAAGATGTTTGGGCGCAGTCGTTGCAAAGGCTTGGTAAGAATCGGTTATAAGTTTCTCAGACGCTATTCTGGTTTCTTTTTTTACATCTTCAAGGCGCGGTTTTAATGAGAAAGCACTCATGTTTATGAATAAGAGGTATAATATTATGACGATGAGCGTAACAAGACCTGTGACAAGTGTGATCAAGGCGGTAAAGCGCGATAGTCTTTCTTGTTTTAAATTACGATTAATCCACGGAAGTGGTTTCACCGTATCGGGGTTAATGGTCACAAAGTTTGCGTTCATAGATTGAACACGGGGTAATATGCTTCGTGAGGGGCCTATAAAGAGCTGCACTCGGCCACTTTCTTCATTCCATGACAATGCGCCCGCCACACCTTCTTGTTCATATAGATAGACAGTTTCTTTATCCCAAAACTCGGATTGGCCCGGTAAAGCGCCCGCCAGCGGACAAAAGCTATGGGGCACATTGGCCATGGAGTCAGAAGGGACAGCCAAATACCATACTTTTTTCTCGTCAATGGATAGGCAATAATGAATTTTTTCCGTGCCACAAGCTTGTGAGGCGGCATGCCAAACAGCGTCATGTTCCGTGCCAGCAATATAAGGAATAGACCCTGCCACCATATCAGACGGCAAATAAGGACTTAGGTAACTAGAATCAACATTGAAATCATATTGTTCACCAGACATTGTTCCTAAGAATTTATTAAGAAATCCCATACTGGGTTTACGCGCGTCAGATGCGGTTTTTTTAGTTGCTTTGGGCGTGTCAGAGATAACGTTGCTTTCAGGTGCGATAACGGCATCATCTTTTTGTGATGATTTTTTCTTTATGGTTGTTTCGTTTTTATCGGCCATGATCTTTATAGTGTGCGTGAAGCGCCCTTCTTGGTCAATAGCATGTTAAACACCAATCTCACCCAACGCGCCGCCCATCATGCTATCAAGACTCATATTCATAACGGTGAGCGCATAAATGGCAGACCCCATGGCTATTGCCAAGTAGAGACCTGTTGCAGCAAAGGCGATCCAGACAATCAAAGCATGTTTTGTTTTAGCGCCACGTGCGCGGAGTTCAGAAATAGATTCCATGATGGTGGCCACTTGTCCCAAATCACTTAAGCCTGATAATTCCATACGCTCACTTTTTGATAGTGGAGGTCGATCAAGTGCCGCGCCAAGTGACACACCACGTTGAAGCTCTTGCCAAGCGGTGATCCAGTATTGAGACACATCGGGCACATTGGTGGCATCAGCCGATTGATCCAACGTTTCGCCAATCGCCACATTACCGCGGATCATACGCGCCGCCGCCGACATAGAGTCGGCAAAACCAAGGTCTTTGAGGTAACCACCAATGAGTGGAATAGCACGCACGACACGCGCTGTAGGCCAATCACGTTTACCACGATTTAAAAAGAATGAGACAATACACCATGCCATAAACGCACCTAACCCATAAGCGGTGAGCAAAAGCACATCCCATGTGAGATTCAAAAGCCCTGTGACGCGTTCAAATTCAGCTAATTTTTCTGGTTCTGTGGGGGCATTTTTCTCAAACCAACCAAGTACCATGCCTTTACCACCCTGAAGTGCAGACACAATCGAGAAAATATCAAAGGCCAGCCACCCCATGGTCCCCATAATTGCACGTGAATTTTTTTGTTTTTGCGTGATCGATTGAATGGCGTGGGGAATCCCTTCGACCAATTTGTTGGCACGATCAGAGGCTGAGAGAATGGCAAGCGTACCACGATCAAAAATGTTGAGCGCTCGCAAAGCGTCAATCACGCCCAAACCACGCGCAAGGGCTTCTCTTGCGGGAGAAAGAATATTTTGACGTGTGGGTGATGTTTCAGCGTTGATCACTTTCCACAAAGCCACACCAGGGGATGTGGATGTTGAGCGGAATTGAATGGAGCGCAATAATTGGACTTGCCACCAGCTTGAACGACCAAGGAGGCGCTCCATTGTAGAGCGCGTTTGTTTACGCACCGTGAGCACATGACCACCCGTTTTGCTAACTTCACTACGCACATCATTGGTGGAGGGAAGGTAAAATGATTGCTTACGCACTTCTGTACCGCGCGGTGTTTCATACGCCACTTCGGCAATAAACTGATGCATTACTCTTCTATGAACCCAAGTGCCGCTTTTGGATCAATCAGACCTTCTTTAACAAGGTCTTGAAGCGCGGCTTTTCGAGAATGGAAGATCACGCCATCACACTCTGTGATCTCGGACACATTTTCCATGAGGGCTTTAAATATAGGATCACGTTGATTGGATGATGCGGTGATAAGCACAGCGTCAAGAAGAAGTGTTCGGCCTAAATAACCCGTACGGTTACATAAATCACACCCTGAAGGATTGTGTTTGCGTACTTTTTCCTCGGGCACAATGTTGAGTTGGATGTATTCATCAGAATCAAGAATTTCATCCGCGCGTGACGGGGTTGAACAGCCTTGGCACAATGTACGTACAAGGCGTTGATTTAAGATGGCACGCGCTTGCTGAGCGAGTGTAAATGTCGATGAACGTGTGCGTTCAAAGGGCATCATAGAACGAAGACGTTCAAATGTTTGAATGGAAGTATCGGCGTGAATGGTGGAAATAACGGTATGACCAGATTCGGCGGCACGGAGCGATGTTTCCACCGTTTCCCCATCACGCATCTCACCAATCACAATGTAATCAGGATCATGACGCAGGGAGGCACGGATCAAATCGGCAAATTCACCGCCATCAAAACCGTGGCGCACTTGCCATTGTGTCGCGTATCTTAATTCATATTCAATCGGGTCTTCAATGGTAAGCACATGCTTACGGCGTCTGTCGATTTGTTGCACGCAGGCGTAAAGTGTTGTTGTTTTACCAGAGCCTGTTGGTCCCGATAGAAGAATAAGACCACCACCACCTTTAAGCTCTGGAGAGAGCAGACGAGACAGATAATCACCAATGTCACTATGACGGCGGAATAGATCATCAAAGCCTTTTAGCGCCGCTCTATCGAGCAAACGAAGGGTAAGTTTTTCACCCTCTTGTGCCTGTGGTCCCGCGGCGACACGAACGTCAATAGATCGGCCTTGCCACACGAATGAGAAACGTCCGTCTTTAGGTGTCGTTCTGTCACCAAAGTTAAGACCAGCATCACGTTTTAAAAGCGTGGTGAGGCGCGCCATAGCGTCATTAGGCAGAATGTGAAGGGGGAGCAAATCACCATCAATACGATATTTAATCCAGCAGGGACTATCAAGAGATGGTTCGTACACAAGGTGAATATCAGAAGCGCGCATTTGTAACGCTTCGGCGAGCATGTCACGCATAAATTGGTTAAGCATCAACCCGTTATCAAGGTCAAGAAGCCATTGCGCGAGAGTTTTTTCAGAGCGATCAGCCGAAAGATCTTGGATAGAACGAAGTGTATTCATCAACTCCATACGATCCCAAACTTCAACCTCAATGCTATCCACTTTGAAGCCTGAACGGCGCATCACTGATAAAATGGCATCGCCTTGGCGATCCGTGAATTCATTAAGCGGTGCAATTGAGAGCACAGCATCTTGCAAACCAATGAGGTGAATGGATAACGGCATCCAAACTTGTGAGGGAAGTGCTTGTCTTAATTGGTCACCAGAGGCGCGATCTCGTACGATGGCCTCGTCATCACTTTCGGACACTTGGACGGTACCTGTTGAGTCGAGAAGTTGTTCAACGGAGCGCACAACGCCTTGATCAATGAATAAACGACGTTCGCGTTGTACCATGTCCAAATAACGTTCACGACCTTCACGGGCGCGGTTTTTACGCTGATCATGCCAACGTCTGCGTTCAATGGCAGACATTTCCTGTTCGTCGTGGATCGCTTTTTCGTCGGCCATTATAGTTTTAACCTTTTAATATTAATTACCACTGAGGATAGAGGTCCCGAGTAATGAGCCTGTTTGCGGACTTTCTTGACCATCAATATCAAGTCTTTGGTCAACCGTTAGAGCTTCTATCGGAATCGCATTATTGATATCGGTCTCTTGATTTACGGTTGCTGTGGTGGCATTTGATACACCAAGACCACCGCTGTTTACGCTTGAATTATCAGTTAGTAATGAACGATTGGCGATTAATGAATCGTCAAAATAAAGCGTGACGGTCTTTGTTCCATTAATAAATTCAACGCCTTCTGGGTTAAGTTTAGGAGTCCAGCGTCCGCCTGCGATTGTTAACGGTTTGTTATGCGACACAACACGCCCGCCGTTAGGCCCCATGATCACAGCCTTATTGATGGAGTGTGTGGTAATCACGTAGCCTGCTAAATTGTTGGCAGAATTGCTGATTTGTAGGTCTTGAGCGCTAAGTATGGGCGCTCTAATACGACTTGATGGCGTTATCGCGCGGTCAACCACGCTTGAAATATCACCATCTAATGTGGAGTTAAGTTCTGCGATTTCATCAATCGTAAGACCCGCTGATCCAGGAAGATTGAAGCCAGAAGATGCACCTCGTTGTGAGGGTATAAAACCACCACCTTGGACAACTTGGGTGGCAATGCCAGTGATAGGAATAACGAACACACCACGCGTTCCATCGTGCGTGATACTCACATCTGTTTTTAACTTGCCTATTTTTTGAGGCGCCCAACGAATGGTTAATGGACATGCATCACTGGGTTTAAGCACTGTGCCGTTTTGACATCCTGCGGGATCAACAGATAAACCTGGCGTAATCACGGACATTTTAATATTTTCGATTGTTAAATTGGTATCACCCGCGTTCACAGCCGTGATCGTCACAGCACTTTCACTGTCCACGGTATCTCCAAAATCAATGGTTTGAGCGCTTGAAATAAGAAGACCTTCGCCCGCAATAGGATCAGGGTAAGCTGTTACATCTTGGACGGCCACAGGCTGATACAAACCTTTAACAGGGATGTTGGTAATTTGAGACGTACCATCGTGACGCACCACGATAAACCCACTCGCAGGCCCTTGTGATATTGGTGACCAGATTACCGATATAAGACAGTTTTGCCCTGGGTTGAGCGTTTGACAATTATGGCGAACGTCAAACCCACCCTTTTGAGGGCTATCAAATTTAATGTCCTCAATGGCAATCGCTTGAGATGTGATGTTACGTAATTCAATGGTTTTTAGGACGGGGCGCGAGGCCTCAACGGTTTCAAAGTCTAATAATGAAGGTAGGGCGGCAATTTCACTCGAGTCTTGCCCGCTGGCATCGTCACTGGCAACCACACTGCCCGTTATATTCGTTGTGATAAGTTTTGAACGTCCTGAATGTTGCACAAGCAATTGAGAGTTAAATGCACCTGCTTTTAACGCCTTAACAGACAAAACAATGGCACATTCACCGCCGAATTGTAGAGGCGTCTCTTCACATTGATTGAGAACAGTTGCCACCGAAACATTTGATGATGGGTAAATATTTATATCCGAAAAACTGATGGGTTGTACGGCATCATTACGAAAACGTACGATGGCTTGGACGGAAGAGCCTAGATTAACCTCGCCCACCTCAACGGTAGGCTCTACGGCAATAAGGCTTCCTGAACTGGCGCCACTACTTAAAGGATCATCAAATGCGACTTGGGCAAATGCAGGCGTACTAAGAGCAATGCTTAAAAAAGACGACAATGCTAGTTTTTTAAAATCGATCATTTTGACCAGTCCTTATCATCAATAACGGTTGGCGCAGGCAGAGGTTTTTTAACTATTGGTGTGCCAGCAGGGTCAATGACATCATCAGGCAAGTCCACTGATTGCGGAGCGCTGGAGGGATCATATACAAAAGGTGTAAGATCATCAGGAAGAGATTTAAGCGCTTCATCAATCACCTTTTTATCAAGCGGTTTGTATACAATTACACGCGGACGCAAAAGGAACACAAGCTCGGTATTATCTGTGCTGGTAGAGCGTGATGTTGGTAATATCGGATTATTAAAGCCAATACCTGCTTTGTTAAAGCTATCTTGTTCACGCACCAGTCCTGCGATCAAGACGGCATCGCCTGGGCGAATACGTACAGAGGTTTCAACTTCGCGAGTTGATGTGCGCGGTAGTTGGAGCGTTGTCGCGTTGTCACCCGTACCCGTTGAAAAGTTTTGAAAGCCTAAGAATTCATCAAGTTGGATTTGAATGTTGCCATACACCGTTGATTGATCCCATCGGCTATCAATGACAAGCGCGAAACCACTATCAACTTGCGCGACTTCGGTGGATACCGTTTCGTCGCCATTATCATCCGTGGTGCGAGATATTTCAGAAATATAATTTTGTGTCTCGGCTACACGCAATCTCGCTTCAGACCCAGAAAGAACCGTGATTTGTGGCTGTGAAATTGTTTTAACGGCGCCTTGTTCAGACAAGAAACGGAACACATCACCCGCGGCAAAATCAACATCACCTATGGTTGGCAAGCCAATACTCACAGGATTGCCAGTAATATTGGCTGGTGTGCCACCCGCTAGATTAAAGCCTATATTAAATTTACCAAGATTGCCGAGTTGTTGCCAATCAATACCTTGGCCATTGTCACTGCTCAATAAAACTTCCCAAATATAAGTTTCGTAAATGATCATGGCTGTGGCGGCGCGCAATCGTGCAAAATATTGTTCAGCCAATTTGGCGCTTCGTTGCGTGGCCGTATATATAAGTGTGCTGGTGGTTGCATCTGAAGCGACATCAAGTCCCGTGATGGCACCAAGGCCGCTGGCTATGTTGGCGATGGCTTCACTGCCACCCACTGGCGGTAACGCCACGGTAAATGTTTGGACGTCACGCACAACCATAACGCCATCATCATAAGCGCAATATAGATTTGCTAAAGAGCATATACGATCAACGACTTTATCCACTGTGCCCGATAGATTTGAAACCGTGACGCGTCGGCGTAAGCCTTCATTGGTTTCAAAGGCAATAGGCACATTAAGATCGCCTAAAATAAGTTCAAGCGCGTTGGCTACAGTTTCACCGCGGAATTGAAGAGGACCGATCAGCCCGCCTGGAATAGGATCATCATTAGAAAAGCTTGGCACCAACACATCATCCTCTAGAGGGATAATCATAAGCGGTTCATTGCCTTCGTTAAGAGAGGTGCGGCGTTCATCTGCGGCTGATGGAGGTGGAATACTCGGCGTGCGGGGGTCAGGTGCATTGATCGGGGCACAAGCACTCATGATAAATACACTCAAAACCGCAATATGTGAAAACTTTAATGACTTTAATGGCACGTTATACGTTTTTAACGAATCACTTGTCGTCTTAAGAGACGGTGATAAGCGCAATATAAAATTGCGCACAAAGCTTGGTTTTCTGCCTATTAGACGCATTATTTACTCGCTCGCTGTGCTGTTGTGATGGCACGACTGACCATTTGGATTAGTCTAGCTTTTTGAACGGGTTTCATCAATATCCCTACAACACCGAGTTTTGTGGCCTCGGATAACATGTCAGGATCTTGGTCTGATGTGACCAGTATAGTCGGTGTCTTTGACCCGCCTGCGCGGATTTTTCTTATAAGCTCAAACCCGCCAATAGGCTCCATTCTGACATCCGATACGATGGCGGTGACATGAGGTGCGTAAAGATCAAGCGCTTGTTTCCCAGAACGCGCCTCAATCACGGAATAGCCTTCCTCTGATAAAAACTTGAGCAGTTGCATACGAATAAAATCGTTATCTTCTACAACAAGAATGGTTCCAGTGGGGCGTGATGATTCGGACATATGAAATAGAATACTATAAGTGTGGGAAAAATGTCGAGGTGATTGACAAACGGTCTTAAAAAGAAAAAGCTGTGTAGCATTATGCTTATACTTTTTGCTAGTTTGTGTGTTGTCGTTGGGATCGGATTGCTGATCTGGACATCTATTATAGATTTAAAAGAGTGGATTTTACCTGATGAGATAACGCTTGGTTTTTTGGCATTGGGATTGGTTTTTCATTTTGTAACCTTTGGCGATATTCTCGCACCCCATGAAATGTTGATGGGTGCTTTAATGGGTGGCGGCACACTATACGTCATTCGCGCCTTGGCAAACGCTTGTTATGGTCGCGATACGATGGGGTTGGGGGATGTAAAATTATTATTCGCGGGCGGCGTATGGGTAGGCGCCTATAACATCATGCTTGGATTGGCTGTTGGCGCGTTTGCAGGGATTGTTATCGGGTTGATTTTTTTATTGTTACCTCATGAGCATCCTGAGGATATTAAACCAGAAGATGAGGACGGTTTTTTGAAAACAGCTGTTCCCGCAGGACCAGGTTTTGCAGTAGGGATTATTTTTGCGATCATATGGATGATTTGCGAATGGCGCGGATTACCACAAGCTATCGAAACGTTGAAAGGATTAATATAAATGCAGTTTATTTCATCGGATGATCTGACTAAGACGCAAATTTTAAATCTATTTAAGCGCGCACAATATTTTAAAAATAACACACATAAAAAGCAATCCATTTTAAAAGACAAAACCATTGGATTGTTATTTTTTGAAGATTCAACACGCACGCGTGTATCATTTGAAATGGCCGCCATTAAGCTTGGCGCAAGCGTTGTTTTTGTATCTCCCTCAGGAAGCTCCATTAGCAAAGGTGAGAGCGAAATTGATACGGCGCGTGTATTGGAATGCAATAAAGTTGATGCCATTGTGGTGCGCACCCGCAACGAAGCTGTGCCTAAGATGATCTCAGATATCACAAAGCTACCTGTTTTAAATGCTGGCGAGGGGTGCATTGATCATCCCTCTCAAGGCTTATTGGATGCGTTCACTTTATATGAAGAATTTAAAGGCAAATTAAAGGGTATAACTGTCGCGATTGTTGGTGATGTTAAACATAGCCGAGTGGCGCACAGCAATGCGGCAATATTGTCTAAATTAGATGTTAATGTGCGCTTTGTTGGGCCCGTGCAGTTTTTACCAAAAACCAAACCATTTAACGTTATTTCGATGCACAAAAAATTAGAAGAGGGCATAAAAGATTGCAATGCCGTGATGTGTTTGCGTATTCAAAAAGAGCGTCTTGAAAATGATGAAGATTTACCAAATTTGGATAAATATTTTCAAGAGTTTGGGCTTGATCATAAACGTTTAGAATCGTCTAAAAATACCGCTAAAATTATGCACCCCATGCCTATGAATAGGGAAGTTGAAGTGGCATCAAAGCTCGCCGATGATCCTAAAAAATCTCTCATATTTGATCAAATGAAAAATGGGCTTTTTGTGCGCATGGCGATGTATGAACAATTGTTAAAACAATCTAAAAAACCGCGCACAAAAAAGATCCTTAAAAAAGGTAAAAAACAACAATGACATTAACGTTTTTATCCCTATGCGTTGGCGCTTATTTATTGGGTAATATGCCTTTTGGTTTATTATTGTGCAGGGTTTTTGGATATGGCGATATTCGTACCATTGGATCGGGCAATATTGGCGCAACAAACGTTTTACGCACGGGCAATAAATTGCTCGCGCTTTTAACGCTTATTTTGGACATTGGTAAGGGCGCGTTGGCGGTCACTATCGCAAGCTTTTATATCAGTGAGCCGTGGATGTTATGGGCGATCGGGTTTGTCGCTATTTTAGGTCACAATTATCCCATTTGTCTCAATTTCAAAGGCGGTAAAGGTGTTGCCACAACCATCGGCACATTATTGATGCTTAATATTTGGATTGGCGTTTCGATTTGCTTTATATGGTTGTTAACCGCGCTTATATCCCGCATGTCATCATTATCTGCACTCACGACTTTTGTAGCGTTGCCAGCGCTCACATTATTGTTTGCAGGATTTAAACCATTGAGTATTGCATTATTAATCACTGCGCTTATTTTCTGGCGTCATCGCGCCAATATTGGACGATTATTAAAGGGTGAAGAATCCAAAATATCGTTCAAAAAGAGCGATAAAAAGTGAAGCAAACTATAACGCCCGAGCATATCGCATGGTTGCGATTGGCGCGTACGTATGGGCTAGGACCCGTCACCATTAAAAAACTCATTACGCGGTACAAAACAGCCGTAAAAGCGTGTGAAATGGTGCCTGAATTATCAGCGCGTGGTGGGCGGGTTAAGAAATTACCTGATATTCGCGACATCGAAAAAGAATTTGATCAGCTCAAAAAGCATAAAGTTAATTTCTTGTGCCCGATTGATAGCGATTATCCAAAGCTTTTGAATCATATTGATGGTGCGCCAATGACGCTCAACTATAAAGGGCGCGTTGAATTGCTCAGCCAAACACCATCCATTGGCATAGTGGGGGCGCGTAACGCATCGGTGCACGGCGGACGTATGACCGAATTAATGGCGCGTGAATTGGGTGAGGCTGGCGTCGTGGTTCATTCTGGACTTGCTAGAGGGATTGATACCGCCGCGCATAAAGGTGCGCTTGCAACGGGAACAGTGGCTGTGGTGGCTGGCGGACTTAATAATATTTATCCGAGTGAAAACATTAAATTAAGTGAGGCCATTGCGAGTGAAGGGTGCTTAATCACTGAAGAAGCGTTGAACGTATCACCAAAAGCACAACATTTTCCAAAGCGAAATAGAATTATATCTGGATTGTCTTTGGCGGTTTTGGTGGTTGAGGCGACCTTAAGATCAGGCTCGCTAATTACGGCACGTCTTGCTGGTGAACAAGGACGCGATGTTATGGCTGTCCCTGGGTTTCCAGCCGATCCACGTGCATCAGGGCCTAATGCTCTCTTGAAAGACGGTGCGATACTCATTCGCAACACGCAAGATATTTTGGATGCGATGCCACAAAATATTAGATCGAATGATTTGTTCACATCATTGGAAGAGCCAACGGTGGAAGACCATTTTTATATGGATGAGGACACACCCGCCGAATTGCGCACACAAATTTTACAGACCCTAAGTACCATGCCAATCACGCTTGAGGATTTGGCTCAAGCCTTGTCTTGTGACCCGCGTGCCTTATCTATGCCATTATTGGAACTTGAATTGTCGGGCGCGGTGCGTTACGCCTCATCAGGTAAAATTGCACTCGGTGAAATGAACACCGAACTTGAATAATTAATAAGAAAGTTTAATAAAGCCACCCATGAGTGAAAAATCAGTTGTAATTGTTGAGTCTCCCGCCAAAGCCAAAACCATTGAGGCTTATTTGGGTAAAGATTATAAAGTTCTAGCGTCTTACGGGCATATCCGCGACTTGCCATCAAAGAATGGTTCGGTTGATACAGAGAATAATTTTGCGATGAGTTGGGCGATGTCTGATCGCTCTTCCAAACCCGTGAGCGCAATCAAATCAGCGCTAAAATCTGCCGATAAACTCATTCTTGCCACCGATCCGGATCGCGAGGGAGAGGCGATTAGTTGGCACATTCAAGATATGCTTGAAAAAGGCGGGCAACTAAAGGGTAAAAAAGTCGAGCGCGTAGCGTTTAATGCGGTGACAAAATCATCTATTATTGAGGCGTTTAGCCATCCAAGACAATTGGATCAAGACTTAGTGGATGCCTATATGGGGCGTCGTGCGCTTGATTATTTGGTGGGTTTTTCATTGTCACCCATTTTATGGCGAAAATTACCAGGTAGCCGAAGTGCAGGGCGCGTGCAATCAGTGGCCTTGCGTATTATTTGTGACCGTGAACATGAAATTGAAAAGTTTATCCCACAAGAATATTGGTCAATTTTGGCACAAGTTCAAACTACCAAAAAAGAACAGTTTTGGACTAAGCTCACGCATCTGCGCGGTGAAAAACTTGATAAATTCACAATTAACAACGAGGTTTTGGCCAAAGATGCCACAGATTTAATTGATAGTGCCGATGATCTGGCGGTTATCAAGGTCGAGCAAAAAGAAACAAAACGTCAACCTTATGCGCCATTTATTACATCAAGCCTGCAAATGGAAGCCTCGCGTAAACTTGGGTTTGGCGCAGCGCGTACTATGCGTCTTGCCCAACAATTATACGAGGGTATCAATATTGGCGGTGAAACGGCTGGTTTGATCACTTATATGAGAACGGACGGGATATCACTATCCCCAGAGGCCATAACGCAAGCCCGCAGTGTGATTGAAGAGGATCATGGTAAACAATATGTGCCATCATCCCCGCGTGTTTATAAATCGAAATCAAAAAATGCCCAAGAGGCGCATGAAGCCATTCGTCCAACCGATATTGCGCGTCGTCCTGTGATGCTCAAAGGCAAATTGGACAATGATCAATGGCGTTTATATGATTTGATTTGGAAGCGAACTGTGGCCAGCCAAATGGAGGCTGCGATCATGGACCGTGTGGCTGCCGACATCGCGCCAAAAAATCAATCATTTATTTTACGTGCAAATGGCCAAACCATTAAGTTTCCAGGGTTTTTGGCACTATATACCGAGGATACAGATGACAAATCTGTCGATGACGATGATCCAGATAAAGATGATCGCCGTTTGCCACGTCTTATTGAAAACGACGCGCTTGATAAAAATGACGTGCAATCAAACCAACATTTCACACAGCCACCACCTCGTTATAGTGAGGCTTCACTTGTTAAAAAACTTGAGGAAGAAGGGATTGGTCGTCCATCGACGTATGCATCCATTATCCAAGTGCTCCAAGATCGCAATTATGTGCGCGTGGAACAAAAAAGATTCTTCCCAGAAGATCGCGGACGCATCGTAACTGTGTTTTTGAAACGTTATTTCCCGCGTTACGTAGAGCTTGATTTTACGGCCTCTATGGAAGAGGATTTAGATAAAATTGCCGAGGGTAAAACCCAGTGGCGCACTATGCTCGCAGGTTTTTGGAAAGACTTTCAAGGCGCGATTGATGAGACAAAAGATTTGCGTATCACTGAAGTGATTGACGAGCTTGATGCCGCGCTTAATGAGCATTTCTTTCCGCCACGCGCAGATGGGACTGATCCGAAAAAATGTCCAAAATGTGACGAAGGTCGCTTATCATTAAAACTTGGAAAATTTGGTGCCTTCATTGGCTGTACAAATTACGGCAAAGAAAAAGAAGATGCTTGTAAATACACGCAAAAACTTGATGCTGAATTAACCAGTGATGGCGAGGCGCGCCCTGTGGCAGAGCCTATGGATTTGGGTAAAGACCCCAAAACTGGACGTCTTGTGAGTGCGCGCCCTGGTCCGTATGGCCCTTATGTGCAAATTGATGCTGATCCCGAAGATAAAAAATCAAAACCAAAACGCCAAGGCCTGCCAAAAGGTATGGCGCTTGAGAACGTTACGTTTGAAGAAGCGCTTGACTTATTGGCGCTTCCGCGTGAAGTGGGTATTCATCCAGACAAAGAAGAAATGATTAAAGCGGGTATTGGCCGATTTGGTCCCTTCCTTGTGATCACGCAAGTCGTGGACGGCAAACGTAAACCGATTTACATCTCTATGCCAAAAGACGAAGATATTTTAACAGTGACATTAAGTCGTGCCGTTGAGATTGTTGAGGCAGGCCTCTTGAAAAAAGCGCAAGGTGGTGGACGACGTGGTGGTGCTAAAAAGAAAGCGCCTGCCAAAAAGAAAACAACAACCAAGAAAAAGACAACCGCATCGAGAAAACCCGCGGCCAAAAAGAAAGTATAAAACGACGTGAAAGAATACGGCAAAGGCTCTGACAAAAAAGAGGGTGGATATAAAGATAAAAAACCATTCAATAAGGATGGCAAAAAACCTTTTAAGCGTGACGGGGACAAGAAACCGTTCAACCGCGATGATGATAAAAAATCATTTTCAAAAGACAAAAAATACGGCGACAAGAAGCCTTACGGCGATAAAAAACCATTTAAGAAATTTGATGATAAACCACAAGATGGCCGCTCTGCCTACGCGGTGGCTAAAGAAGAGCCAGATAAACGTAAACCCGATCGCTATAAATCGTTGGCTCGTGAAAAAACGGACGATGATAAAGTTAATAAAAATTTTAAACGTGGCGGCAAACCGTCAGCACGCAAATTCGGCGGTAATAAGCCACGTTTTGATAGTCGTGATAAGCCACGTGCTTTTTATGGGGTCGTCGAAATAAAAGGTAAAGAAATTGTTGTACGCCCAACCGCGCGCCAGCAAAAATTCACCGTTGATTTAACACAGCGCCATCTTAATAACGCGATAGACGGCGAGATTGTATTTGTGAGCCGTATTGATGAAGAGTTAACGCCGTATCAACGCGAAAAGCTCAAGAAGCAGAATAAAAAACCACGCCTTGGACCCTATGCCGTTCAACAACGTCTTGGCTCATCCAAAGATGTGCGTAATTATTCACTGCTAAGTTTGCTAGAAGCTGGTCTACAGCCAAATTTTCCGCCTAAAATTGTGGATGCATGTAAAGGTTTAGAAGTCCCAGAATTGGGCGATAGAGAAGATTTACGTGACCTTCCACTTGTTACTATTGATGGTGAGGATGCTCGCGATTTTGATGATGCCGTTTATTGCCGTCCAGATGAGGAAAATGGCGGATATTATGCGATTATTGCGATTGCAGATGTGGCACATTATGTGCGTGAGGGCACGCCTCTTGATGGCGAGGCCTATCGCCGTGGTAATTCAACCTATTTCCCTGACCGCGTTATTCCGATGTTACCCGAAGGGTTATCAAATGATTTGTGTTCGCTTCGTCCTAATGAAGATCGCGCATGTATGCATGT